>CAZUET010000101.1:0-6455 GCA_964619685.1 uncultured Christensenellaceae bacterium | reverse complement strand
ATATAATTCTATATATTTACAAATTTTTAACAAATTTCTAACAAAAAACAAAAAGGACAGGTTTATACTAAATACATAATAAACTTAGGAGCGAAGAATTATGGTTATTTTAGTCGCAGAAGATGATAAGGCGATAAATGGATTGGTATGTTCATATCTTTCCGACAACGGTTATGGCGTGATTTCGTGTGAAGACGGCAAACAAGCTTTAATGGCTTTTAATGAGCAGTCTCCCGATATGGTTATCAGCGACATAATGATGCCCAATATGGATGGATACGAGCTTGCTCGTGCTATTCGTGAAAAGAACAAAGGCGTGCCAATACTTTTTATGACCGCACTTGACGATAAGCCGTCAAAGCAATTCGGTTATAAAATCGGTATCGATGATTATGTTGTAAAGCCATTCGATATAGATTTATTGATGTTAAGGGTGGGTGCACTTTTACGCCGAGCAAACATAGAGAGAAGCAGAGAGCTTGTTGCCGGTAATCTTAGGATGAATGCAGACGAACATATGGCATACGTAGACGGAGAGGAACTACCCTTGACCGTTAGAGAGTTTGACCTTTTATTTAAATTATTATCCTATCCAAGACGCACATTCTCAAGAGTTCAGCTTATGGACGAATTCTGGGATTATGAAAGCAATGCAACATCGAGAAGCGTTGATGTATACATGTCAAAGCTTAGAGATAAGACTGCAGGTTGTAATGGATTCGAAATACAGACCGTACACGGCTTAGGTTATAAAGTCGTTCTCAAATGAAAAAACAACGAAGAATATTTAGAACATTAATTAGTTATTTAAGCTTTTTCTCGATGATAGCACTTACCGTAACGGCAACCGTGCTAATTTTTAGCGAGGTCAATGAAATCTATTCATCGGATAAAGGTACAGTTTCAATAATAATGCTCGTGGTCTGCTTGGTACTTTCACTATTGATAACGACCGTCGATTTGCTTAGACGAAAATTGACGGTCGGACGATCTGTAGAGGATATTTTAGATGCAACACAGTCGATATCCGAGGGTAATTTTAGAGTTCGTTTGACACCTCGTCACTCGTACAATAAATTTGATGATTACGACAAGATAATGTACAATCTCAATACAATGGCTTCGGAGCTTTCTAAGTCGGAAATGCTCAAAAACGATTTCATTTCCAATGTTTCGCACGAAATGAAGACACCGTTATCAATTATTCGTAATTATGCATCGGCGTTGGCTGACGAAAAGCTCGATACGGAAACTCGAGAAAAATATACTGCAATATTGATCCAAACTACCGATAGACTTACAACCCTTGTTGCCAATATACTCAAGCTTAACAAGCTCGAAAATCAGCAAATAATGTCCGAAATGACTGAGGTAAGGCTTGACGAAAGCTTGATACAGTCAATCCTCGAGTTTGAAGAGATGATTGAAAGCAAAGGAATAAAATTGGATTGTGATATAGATGAAATGACTATTGTTACTTCTCCGTCGCATCTTGAGATAGTGTGGAATAATTTATTATCTAACGCAATCAAATTTACGCCGTCGGGTGGTAAAATTTCGGTCAGTTTAAAAAATGCCGATGGTAGAGCAATAGTAAAAATTGCCGACAACGGAATGGGCATGACAAAAGAAACCGGTGCCCATATATTCGATAAATTCTATCAGGGCGACACATCGCACGCAAAGGAAGGTAACGGATTAGGTCTTGCTCTTGTCAAAAAGGTTATCGATATTTTAGGCGGATCAATATCGGTTGAAAGTGAACTCGGCAAAGGTGCAACGTTCATTGTCATAATAAACGGAGCGACCGATGAGAAATAAGAGCAAGTTTTCCGAGATGATTAAGCGACCAAATGGAGCTTTCTTAATTCTCGTATACCTATTAACACTGATCTTTATTGTATTATCTATAGTATTTGCTCTTAATATGGATAAAGGCGGAATCTATAACATTATAAGTTATGTGTGTTATGCATTCGCCGCCATACTATTAGGATATAGTATATATACTATAGTGATATATGCACCTATTTTAAAAAAGAAAATACTTAAACTGTTACAGCATAATAGAATTACAGCAAACATATTGGATAATTACGGATATAAGACCTTTGTGTTTTCTATATTCTCTGCATTGACAACCTTGCTGTTTGCTGTGATGAACTTGGTAAGTGCAATCAAATATCGACTAATATGGTACTCCGCAATATCGGCATACTACTTCATTTTGATGATTTTTCGAGGCGGAATCCTTTTATGGGACACCCGAAATAAACGCATTTACGGAGCAGATAGCGTAGAATATAAAAACAAAAAATGGACTATATACCGTTCGGGCGGAATAACCCTACTGTTTCTCGAAATAGCAATGATGGTAGCGGTGACCGAAATGATGTTATCACGCCGTCCAATGCAAACAGGCGAAATTATGGCAATAGCGAATGCCGCATACACCTTTTATAAGGTAGGAATGGCAATATATCACATAGTTAAGGCTCGCCAATTCGACGATCCGATATCGCAATCGTTACGAAATGCTAACTTTGCCGATGCGTGTATGTCGGTGGTATCGCTTACGGTCTTAATGCTTTCCACCTTTGGCGGAGCGGATTCATTGATTTATATAAAAGCAAGCGTGGGCTTTTTCGTTTGCGCTTCTATAATTGCACTTGCGATCATGATGATAACTCAAGCCCAAAAACAAATTACTCGTATTAAAGGAGAAAAGACTAATGGATGACAATAAATTTTCATACAGCTATTCCGCACCAACCGAAAAGGAAAGGCGTGAAATAGAGGAGATTCGTAATAAATACAGTGAGGAAAACCCAAAGAATTCCAAGCTAAGTAGGTTGAAAGAACTTGATGCAAAGGTTCGACGCATACCCATGCTGATTGGAATACTTTTGGGCATATTCGGAACCCTTATATTTGGCACAGGTCTAACAATGATACTTGAATGGCAAAAATTCCTATGGGGTGTAATCGTAATGGGTGCAGGCGGAGTATCGATAGTAGCAGCATACTTTATACACGCAGCACTTTCATCCCATTATAAAGACAAGTATGGTAAAGAGATACTATCATTATCCGAAGAGCTTTTATCCGACAATTCCAAGGACAATAAACAAGAATAGATCTATAAAAAAAGTATGTCAAACGCACATACTTTTTTTAATAAGGGTATTGTTTCGTGCTATTTTGTCATACTGACTATTATCGTCCGAAATATACCAAACGGCTACGCCGTTTGATTTTCATTATGCTCAAATTTCGACTAATGCCCGTTATGACAGCGGACGAAAAATAGTCCTGAATGACAAGACAGAAATATGCTTAATAATTTTATCGGGCAGACAAAGTGTTCGGTATGATAACGGACGATAAATTCACTCAATACCAAATGTTATGCTTTTGCGAGTTTTTGTCTATTGATAGGCAATGTTTTGATATGAAACACCATGAATAATGATAGACAGTAAACTAATTTTTTATAAAATGTTATTTCCAAAAGGTGATGTATTCCAAAATTTCTTTAAAAGCCGATATATGCGTTTGTTCATCCTCGATAATGGCGTTTAAAAGGGTGTCGATTCCTTCGGTTTGAATCAATTCAATAGATCTTCTATATCCCTCAATCGCCTTTTCTTCGGCTTCGATATCGCTATAAAGCATTTCCTTTAAATCTCGTGCATAACATACGCTCCGTCCACTCCAAAAGCGTCCTTGACCGCCAATCATAGGATCACCGCCTAAGTCTACTATCAAGTTGCCTAATGCCTTATGATGCCTCATTTCGACCATAGAGATCTTCATTAATATATCTGCAACATCCTCGTCAAACGGTCTGACTATATAACTTTGATATGTATATGTCATTATCGCCGTAGTTTCGCTATCCACCGATGCATAATCATTTTGAATAATATGGGCATCTCTTAAATTATGCTCGACTATCTGTATTGTAGGCAATTTGTCGGCATGCTGTACCTTTATTTCCGAAGTTGTCATTTTGATCCTCCTTTTTTATGATATGATAAAACTATACTCGTAGGTTACAATTATCCTCTTGAATAATTGACAAAATGTCGATTTACTATACGCAATTTATTATTATCGAATTAAATTGTGTAGAGCAGTTGATTTTTTAATGCGTTTTGAACTAAAATATAATAAATGAACTCTAAAGGAAAAGCTATGAATACCATTGTACTAAAAAAACGCTTAAATCCAACAGTAACACTAATGGAAATACACGCTCCTCTTATAGCAAATAAGGCTAAAGCGGGGCAATTTATCATTCTAAGAGTGAATGAAAACGGTGAAAGAATTCCGTTGACCATTGCGGATAGTGATACAAATAAAGGCACTATTACAATCATTTTTCAAGTAGTAGGACGGACAACGACCTTGCTCGATATGTTAAACGAGGGCGATACTATTTGTGATTTAGTTGGACCTTTGGGTAAAGCTACTAAAATAGACGGTATCAAGCGTGCATGCGTAATTGGCGGAGGCGTAGGCTCTGCAATCGCTTATCCTATAGCAAAGGCATTAAAAAATAACGGTGCGTATGTGCATTCTATAATTGGATTTCGTTCTCGTGACCTTGTAATTCTTGAAAACGATTTTTCAAAGTGTTCATCAAAGCTTGATATTACAACCGATGACGGCTCGTATATACAAAAGGGATTTGTTACAGAGATATTGAAAAAATCACTTTCTAACGGCGAAAATTATGACGAAGTATTCGCCATAGGTCCCCTTCCAATGATGCGTTCGGTAGTTGAAACGGCACGCCCGTTCGGTACAAAGGTTACCGTTTCTATGAATCCAATAATGATAGACGGTACAGGCATGTGCGGTGGTTGCAGATTGTCGATAGGCGGAAAAACAAGATTCGCATGCATCGACGGTCCCGATTTCGACGGCTATGATGTGGACTTTGACGCTGCAATCAATAGAAACAGAGCATACCACGAGTACGAAAAGGAAGCCTGTAATTTATTAAAAAAGGGGGATTAATAGTATGGCTAATATGAATATGCAAAAATGTACAATGCCTCTTTTGGATATCGAAAAAAGAAAGACGACATTTGAAGAGGTTGCATTAGGCTTCGATGAAAAAACGGCAAGAGAAGAAGCTGAACGCTGTTTAAGCTGTAAAAATCCACCATGTGTAAAGGGCTGTCCCGTCGGTATATCCATACCAGATTTTATTTCCGAAATAAAAAAAGGAAACTACAAAAATGCTTATTTAAAACTATCCGAATCAACGGCGTTGCCTGCTGTATGCGGTAGAGTTTGTCCTCAAGAGACTCAATGCGAGGCTCACTGTGTAAGAGGTGTAAAGGGAGAAGCTGTCGCAATAGGCAGATTGGAGCGTTTTGTAGCGGATAATCACAGAAATAATGACACAACTATCGCCGAAAAGGCACCCTCTAACGGAAAGAAGGTTGCTGTAATCGGTTCAGGTCCAAGCGGTCTGACCGTTGCAGGCGAGCTTGCTAAAAAGGGTTATTCTGTAACAGTATTCGAGGCACTTCACAAGGAAGGCGGAGTATTGATATACGGTATACCCGAATTTAGACTTCCAAAGAGTATAGTGGATGACGAAATTCGCTCATTAAAGGCTCTTGGTGTTGAGTTTAAAACCAATGTTGTTATAGGTAAAACGCTAACCATAGATGAGTTATTTGACATTGGATACCTTGCTGTATATGTCGGCTCGGGGGCAGGATTACCAAAGTTTATGGGGATAGAGGGAGAAAACCTAAACGGCGTATATTCCGCTAACGAATTCTTGACGAGAAATAATCTTATGAAAGCCTATTTACCGAATTCCGATACGCCTATTTTAAAAGCATCTACCGTAGCCGTTGTAGGTGGCGGTAACGTTGCCATGGATTCGGCAAGAACCGCCCTAAGGTTAGGAGCGAAGCATGTTTACATAGTTTATAGGCGTTCCATAGAAGAGTTACCTGCAAGAAAGGAAGAGATAGAGCATGCTATAGAAGAAGGTATAGAATTTAAGCTGTTGACAAATCCCGTGAGAATATTGGGAATTACCGACAACGATAAAAAACAGGACCCGTCTTTTGGCAGAGTTACAGGTATCGAATGTGTAAAAATGGAATTAGGAGAACCCGATCAATCGGGAAGACGCCGTCCTGTTGAAGTAAATGGTTCCGAGTTTACAATAGAGTGTGATGCCGTTATCATGGCGATCGGTACAAGTCCAAACCCGATGATAACTCAATCTACTCCCGAACTTTTGACAGATAGGAGAGGCGGAATAGTTGCAGATGAGTGCGGACGGACATCTATTCTCGGGGTGTTTGCCGGCGGTGATGCCGTTACAGGTGCCGCAACGGTAATTCTTGCAATGGGTGCAGGCAAAACTGCTGCAAAAGCTATTGACGAATATATACAGGGTCTCGAATAGGGACCCATTT
>CAZUET010000100.1:0-6492 GCA_964619685.1 uncultured Christensenellaceae bacterium | reverse complement strand
AATTCATTCAACGCATTTTCAAATTGCCTTATCTGAATTAATTATCCGCCTTACTAAATATAATAAGTCAACCGATATACACCCTTACAAATTGTTTGTCAAATAAATAGACATGATTTTTTTTGAAAAAATTTTTATCAAAATAGTTGACAAACAAAAAAACGGTGCCTATTAGAATAATAGATCAAGTATTATTTGGTCTATTCAAAAAATGAAGGAGCATATTATGAATACAAATACCATGCCGAAAAACTCGGCAAAAAAAGTGCAAGTCAAGGAGGACAATAACGCACTAAAACAAAATCGCATCAGTATGATCACCGCTAATGCTTTTATTAAGGGCGCAAAAGCGGAAATTAGCAATATCGAACCATTTATTATTAAAAAAGATGCGATCTCTATTCTAAGATCGTTTGCTAATGCTAATAACATCGACCAAGCAAAAAAGATCGCTGATGATCTATTTAATGTATTGCATATAAGCGACTCTAATTATTCTAACGATCTCGGCATTCGTTCACTTTTCAAGAATGCTCCAGTGTTTAATATTTTATTTACCGATGCTGATAAATTTAATAACGCCTTTGGCGGTGTTTTGAAAAAATATATTTATAATTCAAATTCAAGAGAGCAAGTCATCCTTTACTCAATGATGGACGCATCATATTTTTGTTCATATAAAAAGTCGGCAGATGTTATAAAGCATATTAATAATTATCTTTCTGATTTCGATTTTTCGTCTTTAAACGAAGCTAATACATTCGATAATATAGCATTAGGCTGTATCAAATTGGAAGAAAAAATGAATAAAGATAACGGTGATGACCTAAATATTGGCGGAATGCGTCAATTATCACTGCTATTATAGTTTTTAAACAATCATATTTGTGTTACTTGCATTGTTTAATTTTTAAGCCTCCTTTAAGTAAAAATGGCACGGTAATTATAAGATCGCCGTGCCATTTTTATTTATTCAAAATTCATTTTTATAAAATTTATTTTATCGAACAATTAATTCATGCCTTTTAGAGAGCCAAAAGACGCTTTACTTGATTCAAAATTTCTTTAGGATACCTTATCACAAAATATAATGTAAATATATTTTCAATTATGGCAACCACGAGCGGATATATAAATTTTGTATAACGCAAATACGAGAATACAAATGGTATCCATGAAATGACTGCAAAATTCAAGAAGCAAGATATATACGGATAATATGCCTTAAAATCAGATAGGATAAGGATTGCGGTTATTACAAACATTACAACCTGATAAGTGGTAAACATATAATAATACCCGCTATATATCTTGGAGGTTTCAAGCAAGGCGATATTAAACAGCGCAATTATAAATGATAATCCTGTAATCTTTGAAGCCGGATTACGCATACCCAATACGGTATGACGAACGACATAATACAATGGGAAAAGTGCATATACCGAACACCAAAATGCCGTTCTATTCCAGTCCAATATTTCACAAGTGACAAAAACCAAGCAAGCAAGTGCAACCGTAGTCAAAAAATAAATAAGCGTAAACGGTTTTTTATATGTGCTGACTCGTTTCGGTTTCTTGACTGCATATTTTTCTTCATTAAAAACATTATCGCAAAGAGGACATTTCGCAGGTTCGCCCTGTATTTTACAACCGCATTTATCGCAAACCATATCAATCCTCCCTATAATTTGAGCGAACTTCAAAATCTAAGCCTAATGCTCTCATTTTTTCAAAGAAAAGTTTTTCCACCTTTCGCTCGACTATATGCCTTGTAAAGCATACCGAAAGCGTTCCGTTGTATGAGCTGACAGACATATTGACAGGCGTTCGACGGTTACAATTCAAATAAAAATTGATACCGCTAACTAACGGCTTCACCTCGTCGGGCAAAATAAATTCTCCGAGATTAGACAATATCATCGTCTGCGTTCCTTGGGTGGTAAGCTCTCTACCGAATGTTATAAGTTGTCTTTTTAAAAAGAAAGGACAAAAGCGTGTAATAGGGTTATTGGCAATAGTAGATGCAAGCACCAAAGCACGCTTAAGATTGTTTTCACTTAATTTATCATTTAGCACGGTTTTCAATTCGGCAATAGTCTCTTCCAAACTCATTTTCTCGGCACTTAACACACATTTAGCCGATGTAACGAAGTTCAAAAGGGTATTTGATGGGAAAAATCTACGCAAATTGACCGGGAAAAATAGGGACGGTCGCTTTTTTTTATTACCAAACAGTTCTTTTACGGTTTCAATTACCACAGCACCCAGCAAAACCGTTATAGAACAATCATAACGCTTACTTAATGCGTGAATATCGTCAAGAGGAATATCTCCTATTATCAAGCCGAGTCCGTCTGTTCTAAAAAACTTACCCTTTATTTGAAGAGCAGGACTTCTGGCGTCACTGATAAGTCCTTTAGTTTGAATGGAATTATCTATATACCTATCATAGGCATTTTCATGTTCTCCGTCTAACTCGACGGTATTATCGTTTTGAATATTTACACCCCTTAGACGAGCATACTCTATAAGTAAATATTTTACAAAGACGAAAGCACCCGTGCCATCGGATAGCGAGTGGAATATTTTTAAATGCAGTTCTCGACCGATATAGGACACTTCCACAAGATAATTATTATTTTTAGTGAAATTAATCCTTCCTAATATCTTACCGTTGTTTTTATGAACAACTATCTTAGCATTGTTTTCAACAAAGCACGAACGGAATAGATTATTCTGTAATTCGACCTTGGCATAAGAAAAACGCTCATAGGTCTCAATCAATGCCTGACGCAATAATTCGGGATCAACCTCATCAAACAGGGTAACACAAAACTCAAAGTTGCTTTGTGCGGACAAAGTCAAAATAAGCGGATAAATCATACCCGAATTATCTGTTTTTTCCCAGTAGGTCAATCTCATTTATCGTCAAGCTCCAGTGCGATTTTATAAATTTCGTCTTTTCTAACTCCTCTTTCGTCTGCAACTCTTTTTATTGCCTCTTTTTTGGATAAACCCATATCCATATATGACTTAAGATGCTCTAACGGTGTCATTTTCACCGCCACAGATTCAGCATTTTTGCCTTCTACGATAAATACGAACTCGCCTCGTTCATCACCATCGTACCCCTTAGATAATGTGGTTTCAAATACACTTTCGTGAAGTTTGGTAAGCTCCTTTACAACGGTCAGTTTACGATCTCCTATCTTCGATAAAAGATACTCGCAGGTCTTAGATAGGTCATGCATTGCGCAGTAAAAAACAAGGGGCAACGGAGAATTAACAAATGGCACTATTTGAGACTCTGCAACCTTATTCTTATCGGACAAAAAGCCTATAAATACAAATCCGTCCGAATAACCCGAGAGTGCAACAGCGCTTGCAACCGCCGTCGGACCGGGTACAACGCTAACCTCTAAACCTTCTTTTCTTACAGCCTGAACCAATATACCGCCCGGATCGCTGATACACGGCATCCCTGCATCACTGATAAGCGCTATATTCTTACCCTGCTTTAATTCTTCTACAATCTTAGGAGTTTCTTCCTTTTCGTTATACTTATGGTAGCTTCTCAATGGTTTTTTAATTTCGTAATTATGCAAAAACGGAAGACTGTGCCTTGTGTCCTCGCAAATGATAATATCTACCGAGCGTAGAACTTCAAGCGCCCGAAGTGTAATATCCTTCATATTTCCAATGGGAGTACCTACTATGTATAACATTACTATCTCCTGATTTATTTCTTTTTCAATATCGAATAATCGTTTTCTATATCCTTTCGAAGCAAAGACTTTACACGAACACCCTTTTCTGCACCTTTTTTTGCAACCACAAGGACGGTGTCTATCTCTTTACTCTCGGCAGGCTGTACACAAATTATTTCCTTAGGCTCTAATTTATGCATCGACAGTTCAGTGATTAATTCTGCAAGCCTATCCGCACGGTAAACCACATAAAATCTACCGCCGTATTTTAAAAGACTATATGCAGACTCCACAAGCTGTTTTAAATTAAGCTCTAACTCATGACGACAAACGGCAATTCGCATATCGTCCGACATATTTCCTTCGTTCAGTCTATAATAAGGTGGATTGGCAGTAACGACATCCGCAATTTCTCTACCGATAATCGAGGATGCACATCGAGCGTCACCCTGCACAACCGTTATATCGCTTAGTTGGTTATAGTCAACACTTCTCTCCGCACAATCGCACAAATAACTTTGCAACTCTAAGCAATATGTATGCTTAGGGTGATTTTTTATATTCACCAAAATTCCAACTATTCCCGAACCGCTACATAAATCCACTACAATACTTTTGGCGTTTGCTTGCACAAGGTTAGCCAAAAGAACGGAGTCCGATGTAAAGCAATATGCATCAGGCTGTTGAATTATAGCTAAGCCGTTTCCTAAATCGTCCAGCCTTTCATTTTCTCTAAGTTCGAATGCCATGACTACTTTTTAAGGTATGCGCCAATACATTCGATAGCACCGTCAACTCCAAATACGCTATTTGTCGAGAACGCATCGGTGCAATCCTCTTCTACTCCGTCAACGACAACCTTTATCAATGCAAACGGAATATTCGCACGGGAGCATACAACGGCAATTCCTGCGCCTTCCATATCGCATATATCGGCATTGAATGCCTTAGATATAGCAGTCTTCACCTCTCCCTTAGACACGAATTTATCTGCGGAAGCAAGTACGCCAAAAAATACGTCCTTACCGAGTATTTTACGAGTAAGCTCTCTTGACGCTTTAAAGGCGACCTCTTCCCTTTCATCGTATTGACCGATAACATTACCGAAGGCTGTAAGATCCATATCGGTATGAACAACTTCACTAACACCTATAACCATATTGATAGGCAGTTCACATTTTAAGGAGCCAACAAAGCCGTAATTGATAACCTCATTCACGCCGTAATGACCTATAAGCAAAGCAACGGCACTCGATGCAGAAATTTCACCTACACCGCATGTAGTCAGCACTACTCTATTATCCGCAGCGTTAAAAAGATAAAATGGAATACCGCAAACATATTCTTTTTGATAATTTGGGAATAATTCGAGCAAGCCCGATTCACGATTCATAGCAACTACAACGCCAAAAGTTTTCATAAACGCTCCTATTTGATCTATTTTCAATATATTATACAACATTTAAACCACATTTTACAATCTTTGTGACATTGTTTCTCAAAATTGATTATAAAAAAAGTTTATGGTCTTATACTAAACCTATGAAAAGGGTTTTATACTGTTTCATCACGATTACCATATTAGCGTTTAGCATTCTTCTTCCTATACCGCATTTTTTTGCAAGGGGTGAATGCGAAACCGTGCTTAGAATAAACGGAACAGGCTTTTTAATCTCGCACAAAATAGCGGAGGATGCTCGCATTCGAGCAAACGGTCATGTTTACAACTTCGTAAAAGAAAAGCTCGATTACGGCTTCGAGGGCGAAGATATCCTCAACTACCTATCGACCGACTTAGGAAAGGCTTTTTATCATACCCTTCACTCAATGGAAATACCGCCCATAAATGCAACCGTCAAAATAAACAAGGATGAACATAAGCTCGAATACATTATAGGCAAAGGCGGATGGATTTTTGATAAAAAGGACTCATGTTTAGCTCTTGCATCCGCTCTTGACGGCATTAATTCTTCTATACATTACGAAAAAACTTCACCCGAAATCACCGTCGACAAACTCAAAAAGCACACAAGACTAATGGCATCATTTAGCACCGATCTCGTCAATTCGTCGGATGAAAGAATTTACAATATTCAATTGGCATCATCGTTTATAAATGGACTATCTGTACCGTGCAATACCGATTTTTCGTTTAACGAAGCGGTAGGAGAAAGGACGGTAGAAAGAGGCTTTAAGATGTCGACCGTGATAATCGACGGAGAATATACATTGGGCACAGGCGGTGGCGTATGCCAGCTATCGACCACTTTATATAATGCCATTTTATTATCGGGATTAAGCACAAAACGGGTCAGCCGACACTCTTATCCTGCAAAATATGTAGAACCGTCAAGAGATGCAATGGTTTCCTCTTATAGCGATCTTGTTTTTACCAATTCAACCAATTACGACCTTTACATCTTTGCTTTTATTCGGGACAACACTCTCACCGTCAGTATATACGGAGACAAGCAAGGCGAATACAACCTAAAATCCGTAGTTACAGCAAAAACACCCTTCCAAAACATAGATGAAAGGGGGGATTTACTATCCGATACAGATGGATATATGTTAATTTCAAAGGGCATAGAGGGAACAGAGAGCAAACTGTATTTAGTGGATCAAAACGGAAATGAAAAACTTATACGCAGTGATACTTATAAATCAAAAAATGCAATTTATAAAAAAATAAACAGCACGGTTTAGACAAAAAATTACTATTCTTATTATCATTCAAACACAGAATCGAACAAAAAATATTAATATAGTTAAATAAATGTCTAAT
>CAZUET010000099.1:0-6651 GCA_964619685.1 uncultured Christensenellaceae bacterium | reverse complement strand
AAAATATACAATAGAATTGAGTTAATTGCGATAATTTTAATAAAATAAAGAAATAGGATTTTGTGGAGAATATAAACATATAAAAACATTCCGTTCTCTTTCAAACTTTTCGTCCCGTCATACCCAAGCGGAAAACGAAGTTTGAAGTCTACCCGATAGGGCGATACCATAGGTATCGGCATCTAATTTCTTAGTAAAAAAGCGTGCTTGCATTTTTAACAAACACGCTTAATTATTATATTATTCCTGCTTCTATAAGGAACCAGATTATAAACCCTGCCAATGCACCTAATATTAAGAATATTGTAAGGAGTATTTTGGGTACTGATTTAGGATATTTTCCAAACGATTTTCCTGTCGTACCATTTACAAGAAAACGATACATTTTTTCTTTGAATTTAAATCCAAATATCCACATGGGTATCATTACATAGTTAAATGTAATCGGATCATAATCGGTATCGATTCTAAAGCTTTCGATCTCGTCATAATGATATTGAGAAAGTATTTCTCTTTTAAGCATACTATCGATTCGTTCCTTAGCGACATCAAAAGAATCGGTGATAGTTGCATCATTTTTTTCAGCGGAAAAGCCTGCGACATATTCGGGAGTATACTTTTCTATACTGTCCATATCATATGGAAGTATATTATCGAGATCCTTTTGAACAAGCTGTTTACTTGCCTCGATCAACACATTATCGAAAAACCTGCTGTAAGATCCGCTTACTCTAAACCACCGTGTACGCCTTTCGGTTCGTCTATTTTTACCGCTACCGACTGTTACATAATAATACTCGCCGAGTTTAGCGGAATAGAAAGATTCTGTAGTCGCAGAAAATACGAAGGACGGGATATATACGCCGTTTACATTGTCGGGTTTAAACTCTTTTTTGAACTTTTTATTGACATAAAAGCGTTTTTTGAGCCATTTTTTACCCGATTCATAGGCAGAATCTCTTGTTATCTTAAATGGGATGATACCATCGGCTTTCATACCTTTAATGCTCTCTTTTTTGACTACATTGGTTGAGTCACAAAAGGGGCATTTCATAGCGGTTACGAACGATTCAAGCACGACTTCACCACCGCAATTAGGACAAGCGCAAGTGGTTTCGGTTTCGTCGACTATACTTGTATTCCGTTCCTTATAGAAATCACGCTTATGCGTAAATCGTTTTTGGATAGTACGCTCTTTAGAGCAGTATGGACACACAAGTCTTGACTTTTCGGGTGCATATAGCATATCTGCACCGCATCCGTCGCACTTTATTACGGAAGTTCCCATTTTTATTTAATCTTGCCTCCACAGTCGGGGCAGAAGAATGCCGATGCAGGTACTGACTTACCGCATTTCGGACAAGTACAGCTGAGAGTTGTACCACAGTTAGAGCAGAACTTTGCTGTAGAAGAAACAGAAGTACCGCACTTAGGACAAACAACCATATCGGAAGCAGTTACAACCTTAGCACCGCAGTCGGGACAGAATTTAGCACCTGCATCAACTAAAGCACCGCATTTAGCACATTTGACCTTATTCTTAGCATGTGTCACATCGTCAAGGGATGATGCAAAAGCACCGCCAACAGCTCTACCTGTACCGAATCCAACGCCCATTCCAGCAAACATTCCGCCTACACCGGGGTTTTTAGCGGCATCACGCATAGCACCAACGCTTTCATATCTTGCATAATCGCCCATTACGTCGCCCATTACGCCTATGGATGTACGCTTATCCATAACCTTTTCTACAGCTTCGGGTAACTTAAGGTTCTTAATGATGACTTCTGTGGCTTCTAAGCCGTATTTACCGAATGTAAGTTGAAGTCTTTTCTTGACAATGTCGCTTAATTCACGATAGTTTGCAGCAAAATCAAGAGCAGATAAACCCGATTCGCCTATAGCGTCGGTCAATTCTTGAAGAATGATCGCCTTGAGATATTCATGAATACTTGAAGTTGTTGCAGCCTTTAGCGTACCGAAGTATTCTCTAAGGAATATTTCAGCATCGTTAATTCTGAATGCATATTCGCCGTGACCTTGTAAGCGTATCATACCGAAATCCTTATCTCTTAGCATTATAGGATTTGTAGTACCCCACTTTAGTCCGGTAAACTGAACGGTATTTACAAAGTAAATATCTGTAACATTAGACATTTCAAAACCATATTTCCAGCTTGCTAACTTAGTCAAGATAGGAAGATTTGCGGTTTCTAAGTTATAAGTACCCTCCTTGAAGATGTCTGCAATAGTTCCCTTATGTACAAAAATAGCGACTTGAGATGGTCTAACAACAAGTTTAGAGCCCTTCATGATCTCATATCTGTCTTTTACTTCAAACTTCTTTACGAGAGTTTCATTGTCGAGTTCTAACTCAACGACCTTTAATAGGTTCTTTTTAATGAAGCCCATAATTTCCTCCAAAATATTTAGTATACTTATATTATAGCATTAATATTTGCCTGAATCAACATTGAAATTAATTTTTTATAGATTTTTTATAAAAAAGGTTCGCACCCTATGGCACGAACCTTTTTAATTTGGATAAACACATAATTCCGCTTGATGGATATTTCATCAAGCGAAGCGATAAATCCAAAAACTACTATGTACTGTCAATTAGTACTCTAAATCGTGTAAAACGCTCTTAAGCTTATTTGCACTGTTTTGGAGTAGCTTCAATTCGTCATCGGTTAGAGGTATTACAACCTTACCGGCAACGCCGTTACGGCCGACCAATGCAAGAGTGCTTAATGCAACATCGTCTACACCCTCGTACTCACCGTGTTGGATGGTACTAACGGGAAGAGCAATCTCATGACCTGATAAGATACAGCTACAAAGGTGGCATGTACAAGCGGATACAGCGTAGTTAGTTACGCCCTTACGCTCGATGATCCAGCTACCGGACTTTTTAACATGCTCTTCGATCTCGTCGAAATCAAGGTCTGCATGCTTAACGTCGTTTTTGTTAACGAGATATCTAGCGTATTCTTTTACGGGGATACCGCTTACGTTGGAAATGGACCAAGGTATCATAGCGGATTCACCATGCTCACCGAATACATAGGTGTGGACATTCTTTGTGCTTACAGCATAATCTTCTGCGATGCGTGTACGAAGACGAGCGGTGTCGAGCAATGCGCCTGTACCGATAACTCTGGACTCGGGTACACCGGTTATCTTTTGGAAGATATATGTCAAGATATCAACAGGGTTACAAAGAATAACGAAAATAGAATTAGGTGTATATTTCATTAAGTTCTTAGCAACTGACTTGATGATATTAACATTGTTTTGAGCCAAGTCAAGACGACTCATACCCGGTTTACGGGGCATACCTGAAGTGATAACAACGATGTCGGAGTTTGCGGTATCCGAATACTCTCCGGAGTAGATCTTACTTTGGGGAGCGTATGGAAGAGATTGCATAATATCTAAAGCTTCACCTTCGGACTTATACTTGTTGATATCGACTAAAACGATCTCACTTGCAACGCCCTTCATTAATAACGAATAACCTATTGTAGCGCCAACTGCACCTGCACCGATGACTGAAATTTTACTCATTTTTATTTCTCCTTATAAATATTTGTCTTTATTAAAATATATGGTAATGTGAATATATCACATATCCTTTCTTCTGTAATCCGGTAGTAATTGAGGGGATAGTTTGGTAGGCTCGATGCCTGCATCCTCTAATTCTTTAGCGAAACTATTTACATGCTCAAGGCTCATTTCGCCAACAGTGACCGATTTTGCTTTATTACTTGCACATCTTCCTGCATCTCTTCCGAAAACGATTATATCGAGTAATGAATTACCCATCAATCTATTTCTTCCGTGGATTCCGCCTACAGCTTCGCCTGCAACGAATAGATTTTCGACTCCGCTCTCACAGTTAGAATCAATATCTATACCGCCGTTTTGGTAGTGAAGTGTGGGATATACAAGGATAGGCTCTTTACGAATATCGATACCGTATTTACCGAACATTCTAAGCATTGCGGGGATACGCTTTTCAATCGTTCCTTCGCCGTTAAGAATTTCGATAATAGGAGTATCGAGCCATACGCCTTCGCCGTCCGTTGTTTTAATACCGTTTCCTCTTTGCTTGCATTCTCTAATGATAGTGCTTGCTGTAACATCTCTGGTTTCGAGCGAATAAACGAAGGGTTCTCCGTCCTTATTTACGAGCTGAGCACCTAAGGAACGAACCTTTTCGGTAACCAATGCACCGAAAATTTGAGTTGGTTCTGCAGCACCGGTGGGGTGGTATTGGAGTGTATCTGCGTATAGAAGCTTAGCACCTGCTCTATAAGCCAATACCAAGCCGTCAGCCGTAGCACCGTAGTGGTTTGATGTAGGAAATCCTTGATAATGCAATCTACCTGCACCACCTGTTGCGAGTATAACGGTTTTAGCTCTTGCAATCAATATTTGTTGGGTTTCCATATTGAGCAAAACAGCACCGCATGCTCTATTATTGGAATCCTTTATAATTTCGATAGCGGCAGTAAAGTCAACTACGGGTATTTGTCTATTGAGGACCTCATCTCTAAGCGTTCTCATTATTTCGGCACCCGAGTAGTCCTTACAAGCGTGCATTCTCTTTCTTGAAGTACCGCCACCGTGTGTAGTAATCATCTCACCGTCGGGAGTTTTATCAAACATTACGCCGAGGTCATTGAGCCATCTAATAGCGTCGGGAGCCTCGCTAACGAGCATTTTTAAAAGCTCGGGTTTAGCAGCGAAGTGACCGCCACCGAATGCGTCGAGATAGTGAGTTGCAGGGCTATCGTTTGGCTTATCGGCAGCTTGAATACCGCCTTCTGCCATCATTGTATTAGCATCGCCGATACGAAGCTTGGTAACCATCATAACATTAGCACCGTTAGCGTGAGCGGTTATAGCAGCAGACGCACCTGCACCGCCACCGCCGATAACTAAAACATCTACATCGTAATCGACCTTACTTAGATCGATATTTTTACCGAGCACTCTTGATTTACCCTGTAATAGGTCTGCCAATTCGTGTAAGACCTTGTCGCCCTTATTGGCACCGACTTTAAGACACTCGTATGCGCTATCGATATAATCGGGATGATTCTCTCTCAATACCTGTGATTTTTCTTCGGCAGACATTCTTGGGAAAAGCTTATCAACTCTTTCCGCTCTTGTTGCCTCGACCTTTTTCATCGATTGTAATTGTTCATCGGTATATTTATACATAATTTAGATCTCCTACTTCTCTATATCTCTATGGTTATACAATTCTTTAAGCTCGTCAATGGGCTTATTCATGATACTTTCGAGCATAGCCTCACATTCGCCTGCCTCGATCTCGTGGACTCTATTTTCGAGATGCTCGGACTTTGGAGCGATATATTTACCGTACAGTCTTCTTGCAAGCTCTGCGACCTGTGGATGTGAAATACCTGCAGGACAGCGAGATGAACATAGACCGCACATAACACAGTCAAAGCTTTCCTCTGCACATCTTGTGAAATCGCCACGCTGAGCAAAAGCGATATATTGCATTACATTCAAGCCTTGCGGACAAGCCTTTGTACAAGCGTTACAGCCTAAGCACGAATAGATCTCGGGATATAACTGCATCATGATTTGTGCAGACGGAGATATTTTTTGAATATCGTAAATCTGCTTAACAAGGGGGAATGACGGAAGTGTAGCAACATACATACCCTCTTCGACCTTAGTTTGGCAAGCCAAACAGGTTTTAAGCTCTTGCTTACCGAGGATTCTGTAAATAGTTGCACAAGCACCGCAGAAACCGTTTCTGCAACCGCAACCTCTAACCAACTCATAACCGGCATATTCCATAGCCTTCATTATGGTTAGACTTTCGGGAACCTGGTATTTTTTACCGAATAAATATACATTTACCATATTTTCCATGATTATTCTCCTTAATATTCGTCGGGTAACTCGTCAAGCTCGTCCATTCTAAATACAGGACCGTCCTTGCATACAAACTTACTTCCTACATTACAGCGACCGCATTTACCGATACCGCATTTCATTCTAAGCTCAAGAGTTGTGTATACTCTCGTCTTAGAGAAACCAAGTTCGAGCAATGTTTGTAATGTGAACTTGATCATAATGGGTGGTCCGCAGAGTATAGCAGTCATTGACGGATCGGGATTGACCTCTTTTACGAATGCAGGAACGAAGCCTACATGACCTGACCAATTTTCGTCGCCTCTATCCACAGTAAGATATACATGGAAATCAGGCTCGTTCATCCATTCATTTTGAATTTCTTCTATATCGACCAAATCTCCTGCACTTCTTGCGCCGTAAACGATTACCACTTTACCGTAGTTAGCCCTATTACTTCTTACATAGTTGATAACACTGCGTAAGGGAGCTAATCCGATACCGCCTGCGATGAACAGTAGATCCTTGCCCTTAAAATCGGATTCTACAGGGAAGTTTCTTCCATAAGGTCCTCTTACCGTAATTTGGCTTCCAACTTCGAGCTGGTGGATTACCTCGGTAACACAACCGCACTTTTTGATAGAGAACTCCATATATTCTCTATTAGTCGGTGACGAGGTTATAGAGAACATACACTCGCCAACGCCGGGTATAGATACCCGGCGTTGGCGAGTGTATGTTCTCTATAAC
>CAZUET010000098.1:0-6789 GCA_964619685.1 uncultured Christensenellaceae bacterium | reverse complement strand
ACTGTACTCTTTTTGTAATTTTAGCATTGATTTATCAGTACTTTTATAATATAATTATAAATATGATACTATTAGGAGCATAACTTATGAAAAAATATTGGTTAGATCCGACTATTAGTCAAGTAAATACATTGAATGCTACCGCTCTACTTCCGACCGAAGCAGAAGGATTTCTTAATAAAAAGCTAAACGGAATATGGAAATTTAAATTTTTTGAATCGGTCAATGATTTCGATGAAGCTTTATTTTCCAAAGATTTTGATGCAAGCGATTTAGACGATATTTCAGTTCCGTTTGAATGGCAATTAAAGGGTTACGATATCCCTATTTATACTAATATAAATTATCCATATCCAATCGGTAGAAACTATCGTGAGCCCAAAATAAATGATGCTAAAAATTCATGCGGTTTTTATCAAACCACCTTTGAATTGGAAAGAATCGATAAAAGAATCAGAATTGAATTTGGTGGGATTAACAGTGCAGGCGTAATATACTTAAACGGTGAATTCGTAGGCTATACAGAAGATTCATTCGATGCTCATACCTTTGATCTTTCGTCATTTGTTCAGATAGGAAAAAATGTATTATCCGTGCTTGTTCTTCGCTACTGTACAGGCAGTTACTTAGAGGATCAAGATATGTGGAGATTATCGGGTATTTTTAGAGATGTTACATTATTTGAAGAACCCGAAGCAAGATTTGACGATATTTTTATCTATAATAATTTTGAAACAGGATATCAAACCGCAGATATATGGATAGAATCATCATTAAGAGGTCAATTTGCAGGTTTGAAAGCTTTTGTAGAGATACCCGAGCTTGATATCAAGCAACAGTTTTTAAGCGAAAAATCATATAAATTCAGCATCCAAAATGTTAAAGGCTTTAAATTATGGAGTCATGAAACACCTGTGCTCTATTCTGCAATATTTACACTTGAAAATGACTTCGGGATCGTCGATAAACGTACCATAAAATTTGGATTTAGAAAAATTGAAATTCTTAAGGACGCTAAAAGTGGCGAACCTTTTATCGCATTAAACGGTAAACAAATTAAAATTTGCGGTGTAAACAGACATGAATTTCATCCCGAATACGGGCATGCCGTACCCGAAGATATTATAGAACAGGATCTATTGTTATTAAAGCGAAATAATATTACTTCGATAAGAACATCACACTACCCTAATCAACGCTATTTTTATCAAAGATGCGACGAATTGGGTATTTTGGTAATGAGTGAAAACAACCTTGAAACTCATGGCTCTGCTAAAATAATTCCGTCATCTAATAAAAATTGGACTAAACAAATATGTGAAAGAATGGAAAGAATGGTCAATATTTTTAAAAACCATCCTTGTATAATCTTTTGGTCATTAGGTAACGAATCGGGCGTTGGTAAGGCATTTAAGGAATGTAAAAAAGCTGTCCTATCCATTGATAAAACAAGACTTATTCACTATGAACCTATGCATCAAGTTAGTGATGTTTTATCTGAAATGTACACAAGACAAGAGAAAATGGTGAAGATTGCTGATAATAAGTCCATCGTTCATAGTAGAGCATTATGGAATAACGGTCACGGTACATTGTTAGGAGCTAATGATTATAAAGATAAGCCTTTTATTCTTTGTGAATATTCGCACTGTATGGGTAACTCACTTGGTAATTTTATTGATTATTGGAAGGATTTTGAGCAACATCCACGACTCTCCGGCGGTTATATATGGGATTTTGCCGATCAGTCCATAAAAAGAGAAATCAATGGCGTAACTCAATGGACCTATGGCGGAGATTGGGGAGATAAGCCAAACGACGGAGTTTTTGCTTTTAACGGGATAGTAAGAGCGGATAGAACGCCAAATCCTGCCTTGTTTGAGGTTAAAAAGGTTTATGCCCGTATAAATACAAGATTGGACGGAACAACGCTCATTGTGACAAATAAGCACTCATTTGTAGATCTTTCCGCATATCAATTAACCGTTTCAAGCGTCGTAAATGGTAAAGTAGAAAGGACGGTTGAGCTTGAAATTCCCGAAACTCTACCGGGATTAGAAAGTAGAATACATCTTCCCGAGATTCTTTTTGATAACAATGGTGAATTGTGTATTAATGTTGACTTTACACTTAAAAATGACCGTGAATATGCAAAGCACGGAGAGGTAATGGCTTACGATCAATTCATTATTCGTTATAAGCTTAAGGATGTTACACCATCTAACGAGATACCTAAGTATAAGGTATTCAAGGATAGATACGAGGTTATGGGGAAAGTTTTTAAGTATGTTTTTGACCGCAGAAAGCATCACTTTTCTTCCGTTTCATATAAGGGTGAAGAAATGTTTTTATCCCCGTTAAAACCTCAATTTTGGCGTGCTTTTACCAATAATGATACATATCCAAGCGTAGGCAAGGCTTCCGCTCTGCTTGGTCTTAAACGGTTCAAATGGGCTAATAAGCATCTTCATCCGATATGCTCCAAGTTAAAGGAAAAATCTAATTCGGTAGTTATCACTACAAAATGGATAATGCCATATGTTTGTGGATTAAAGACTGAATACACTATATTCGATGACGGTAGGATAAAGACTTCCATGAGATTCTTTGCATTAACCAATATAATGAGATACGGTCTAACACTTCAGGTTGATAAAAAGTACGATGATATCGAATATTATGGAAACGGACCGATGGAAAACTATATTGATAGATGTACATGTGCAAGGCTCGGTTTATATTCGGGAACAAGTGCCGAATTATCTCATGACTATTTATATCCGCAAGAAAACGGTAATCGAACTGCTGTTAGATATTTACGATTAGGCAAAAAGAAAAAGATCGTCATACAATCCATTGATAAGCCTATTGAAATAAGCGTACACCCCTACACTATCGACAAATTAAATAAAGCAACACATCTACATTCGTTAGAGTTTAGCGACTTTCTTACCGTAAATTTGGACGGTGGTCAACGAGGTGTTGGTGGAGATATTCCAGGATGTAGCTTCTTAAAGCCTCAATATAGGCTTAAATTCGGCAAAAGTTATAGAGTCGACTTCCTCATTGCCTTTATTGATAATTAATTCCTTAGATATGAAAAAGCCCTTGAAAATGCATTCAAGGGCTTTTAATTATAATAACTAATCAAAATAGCATTCCATTAGCTTATCAATATCAATAAAATCACTTGATGTAACATAATACAAGTCAATTATTTGTGCATATTTCATTTCTTCCTGTGATTCGATAATACTAATTTTGAATATTCCGTTTTTATAGCTATAATCTAAATCCTTCTTTAAGTTATGAGAATCTACCTTAAAATCACCACAGGGATCAATTTCCGGAGTTAGATATATGACCATTGCTTCCGTACCGCTGTTTGATAAAAAACAAGCTATATTTTTATCGATTGCTACAAGCCGTTTTTCCATGGTTGAAAGCTTAAACTCTTTACAAGTACAGTTCGAAAGAACTATATTTGCTCTCTCAATCTGAAGTCCGTCGCATTCGGCAACATAACAGTATAAAGGATAGCCGATAGAATTATCGTAGAATTGCTTTGCTATCTTACTTATCGAACAGTTTAATTCTTTAAAGATCATATCTTTTTTCCCTTATTTAAAAATTACCAAATGTGTATACGTTTTTTAGGCGATAGATACATTCCGTCAGAGCTTTTAACATTGAATGCTTGATAAAACTCTTCAAAGTTTTTTGGTGGCATATTTCCTCTAAGACATGCGGGAGCGTGAACATCTACTGATAAGAGCATATGTAGATATTCCGCTCTACCCTTTAAACGCCAAACTTTTGCCCAATTTATAAAGTATTCTTTATAATCGGCATCAGGTAAATTGCTCATAATCTCTAATGTTACTGCCATACCACCGTTATCAGCTATATTTTCACTTACAACAAAGGCTCCGTTTACCTTACCCCATTCAAGTTCAATTCCGTCGAATTGCTTTATCATAGCCTTGGTTCTTGCGTTAAACCTTCTAAAATCATCAGCGGTCCACCAATTTTTTAAAACGCCGTTTTCGTCGTATTTAGCACCGTTATTATCAAATGCATGGGATATTTCGTGTCCGACAACAGCGCCTATTCCGCCTAAATTTTGGCTTCTTGATTGATTGATTGAGTAGAAAGGTGGTTGAAGTATCGCAGCAGGGAATGTAATATCGTTAGATGTAGGATCGTAACAAGCATTGACAATATGACCTGCCATTACCCATTTTGTCTTATCAACAGGCTCGTTTAGTTTATCGAAATTGTGTTTTGTTCTCAAAATCGAAAGCTCACACATTGCACCGAATAAGGATGCATCTTCACTAAAAACAAGCTTATCATAGAACGGATCTGTAAAATCGGGATATCCCATTTTTACCTTGATTGTACCGAGCTTAACGATAGCCTTTTGTTTTGTCTCTTCGGTCAAAAAATCGTTCGCTGAAATTCTCTTTTTATACGTATCGATTATATCATAAACTATATCGTAGACATCCTTTTTAGCCTTTTCACCGAAGAATTCTTCACCGTAATATCTTCCTACAGGCTGAGAGTATACGCTTGATGATAGCTTATATGCCTGTTTTTCAATGGTAGGAAGCTCTTTAACTCCCGATAATGCTGAGTTATAGCGTGAACCGATTTTACGGAGCTTTATACTTAGATAAGATGTCGAAGATGTCAATTCCATAATGTAAGCCCAATGCTTATATAACTCAAATGTATCTTCACTTAAAACCTCACCGAATGACTTAAAATATCTTGGTTCGGCAACTATTACAACATCGGGTAGGTTTTCGCCAAAAATTGATGTGAATAGCTTTCTAACCTTGATAGGTTTAAGCGTAGATGCAAAGGTTCTAAGCTTGACGGGATTATAAACGCTGGTATAATCAGACCACTCCTCACTGCTTTTAACGAGTTTTGAAAGAATAGCATCAAACTTTATAGCATCTTCAATATATTTTACTTGATCCTCGGCACCCAATCTTGTATAAGTCAATAATTCTGTAACCATATCCGACCAAACTGCTAAAAGTTGATCGTGTTGAGCCTTATTTTCTTCAAGATAATAGGTAGTATCCGGAAGTATTACCCTTGGTCCCGAAACAAAGATGGAATGCTTATTGGAATCCTTCATATCTACATCGACGGAAATATCGAATGGCAACGGATAATTACCCAAAACCAAATCTGATAAATGTCTATTTAATGATGATATATCGGTAAGCTTACGAATTGTACCCAATCTTTTAAGTACTGGACGAATTCCTTCATTGTTTCTTCTTTTTATATCTTTTGCCTTTGCGAAAAGGCTGATAGCTCTCTTCAAATGTTCATTAGGAATTTCAATTTCGCCCGACTCCATTCCGTTAAAAACAGATATCATTTTTGCTTCGACCTGTCTATCCAACTCGGCAAAGCTTCCTGTTGTAGGCTTATCGTCGGGAATAACGGCTGAATCTAACCATTCCTGATTAACATGCTTATATAGATCGTCTTGAATTCTAATTTTTTCCATAAGAAAACTCCTTTTATTGTTTTGTTCCGCATTTACAAAGAATAAAGCGATAAAGCTAATTTAAAATATTTACTTTACTTATTTATTTTATCAAAGCGTAAAAATGTATGTCAAGTCATCTTAGACATTCTTGTTATTTTGATAGTTTTTTAATCCTTGCATATAAGAATTTAATTTCAACGTGATTGCTGAGATGCATGCTTTTTGGCATCGCATTAGCAATATCCACACATTTTTTTGCCCTTGGAACATCGTTTAGATCACAGTAAGCACCACCAAGTGAGGTAAAAAGTGCAGAAAATTGACAATAAGAAAATTCATTATGTCTTTCAGTCCAAAAATCTATGTTAGGACATATTTCTTTAGATATTATAAATGATAATGACGAAGCTTATAAGGAGTTTGCAAGATGATATGACTAACCTTAGAACAATTAATTGATCTTCATTCCGATATTTCAAAACACGCTAACGGATTAGACGGTGTCGAGGAAATTAATCTATTGGAATCAGCATGCAATGAGGCAGACGGTTATAATCAGTTAATTTCAAAAAATACCTATTAATATCCCAATGATAATACTATTAATAGCAATCCAACGAAATAAAACAGACTATTCGCTCTTGTTATCCATTTATTATTTGTAATCACGAATTTATCCACCGAAAGTATAAAATCGCTTATCATAAACAATATCGAACCTATTCCTAAAAGCAAATAAGAAAGCTTAGGTAGTAAAATAACCGCTCCTAAGCCAAACATTCCATGCAGTGTTATCGAACAAAGATACAAAAGCATAGGATATTTCATTCTACCGAATTTAATTACATTTGGAAATCTCGACGATAGTATAAACAGAAGTGCTACAATTACTACCCAAGCGATAATCACCCAGTAAAAATCAACAAACCTAAATCCGTTATCTGATAGTAATGCAATATAATAAACAGCAAAGCACACATTTCCGCAAAGGAAGAAATCCCCACCTCTATTGAAGTGATATACAAGGAATAAATCTCCTAAGTATGCTAAAAAGAGTGATGCCATAAGAATTATATGATAGCTTGCAGTTTCATAATTTATTGAAAACTGCACAATGGCATAAATCAAATACAATGTCGCCATTATATACTTATTTATAGCCCGTAGCTTAGTCTTACCGCTCGTTCTCGTGTAGAAATAAAAGCAAAGCGAAATAAGATATAAAACTACAAATACAATGCTAAACGGACTCATGATAGTGCTCCCTACTC
>CAZUET010000097.1:0-6898 GCA_964619685.1 uncultured Christensenellaceae bacterium | reverse complement strand
CGCAAGATACCAAATTGTTGCACAATTTGATTTTCGCTTCGCTCAAATTTCGACTATGCTCAGTATGACAGCGGACGGTTAAGAAGAAAATCTATAATATTTATGTGCTTTATTCCATCTCTTGAAAAATCAAATTTATCTGCAGTAATCACATACTTTGGATAATTGTCATCAATCATTTTTAATGGTCTAAACTCACGCTCGATAGTGGACTCTTCGGCAAGTAGATAGGCAACCTGAATATATAATTTTTCTTTATTTCTGTTATAACAAATAAAGTCAATTTCATACTCACCAACCTTTCCTACATTGATCTCATATCCACGAGATAACAGCTCAAGATAAATGGCATTTTCAAAAAGTTTGTTATAATCTATCTTTTCACTGCTTTTTATATAGTTACGAACACCAAGATCGATGCTATAATATTTTTCATTGGTCGATAATAAGGCTTTCCCCTTAGTATCATATCGTTGTACTGAGCTAATGATAAGTGCTTTCAATATATATGAAATATAAGATAAAACAGTCGAAACAGTAGTCTGTATGCCTTCTACTTTTAAACTTCTGCAAATAGAGTTTGCGGAAAAGGTATTACCGATGTTATCGAGCAAAAAAACGATGATGCTTTTCAATAAATTTATATCACTAATCTTGTTCCTTGCGACAATATCATTGATAACAATAGTATTGAAAATATCTTCAAGATAGGATTGTTTGGATTGCTTCTCCAAGAGAGCACAACATTGAGGTAGTCCACCAAATTCTATATACTCATTAAACAGATCTTCGTCTGAAATCTTACGGTTCTGAGATACTGCATAATCTTTACACTCTGCAAATGTAAACGGATAAATATCAAAATGCACATGACGACCGGCAATATGCGTAGCAAGCTCTCCCGAAAGCAGTTTAGAATTAGAACCTGTAATATAAATATCGCAATTAATATCAACAAGAAATGAGGCTAAAACTTTTTCCCATTCCGATACATCTTGAATTTCATCAAAAAACAGATAAAGCTTTTTAGAATCTAAACTTGAAGCCTTATTGATAATATAATCATAAAGCATATTTCCATCCAAGTATTTTTTGTTCACAAATGATTCAAAGTTCATAAAGATGATTTGGTTCTCATCAACACCATGCGAAAGTATTGCTTCTTTAATTTGAGTAAGCAAAACGGTTTTACCGCTTCGTCTAACGCCAATAAGCACTTTAATCAATGGCTTATCCACAAATGGAAGAATTTTATCTAAATACTTTGTTCTTTTGATCATAGGAACCACCCTTACACATTTTATTTAATTATAATGGATAAAATTATAAATGTCAATAGTTTTGTCTAATGCGGAAGTATAAAAATACGGAAATGTGTCATTTTTTATGGGATAATGCGTCCGCAAGATACCAAAGGGCAGTGCCGTTTGGTTTTTCGCTTCGCTCAAATTTAGAATTCGCTTACTATGACAGCGGACAAAAAATTACAGTCAGTATGACAGCGGATGCAATCCATTTATCTTGCATTTAAAATAAATTCAAAATCAGTTAATCTATTTAAGGTCTTCGGTCTTGTAGCCCAATTCGAGAATACGAGCATCGATCTGGTGTTGCAAGTCATCGACTTCCTTTTGTTTTGTAGGGGGAATCGCCTTATCAGAAAATACATATTCGGATAATTCGAAATCCAATTTTTTCTTGCGAGCCATTAAGGTCGCATATATAGCATCTTCAAAGAGCTTTTCTCTAATCTCAGCCTTTTCAAAGTCACTCATTCCGCTCGGTTTCTTTTCAGTAGGCTCTTTGACCGCCTTTTCCGGCACGAATACATCATTGCCTTTAAGCTCGGACAATCGGTTACCTAACCAACTCATTGCATATGCTTTACCTTGGCTTTCTCGGGCGTATTGCAATATAGTTTGATCGCTGATACCCCATACTACCGACCATGTACGATAAAGATCTCTATCGGCTGCGGTAATCTTACGGGATGAACCGGTCGCATAAATAACATTTTGAACATTGTCATCAAATCTCGTCAATGCATCAAGCTGTAAATCAATGCTATGGTCGGAAATATAACCGCCCTTATAGAAATCCTCTACCGTCCTACAAAAGCCAGCCATATCCCTAGTTCCGTTCATATAA
This sequence comes from uncultured Christensenellaceae bacterium, assembly GCA_964619685.1. Taxonomy (GTDB): domain Bacteria; phylum Bacillota; class Clostridia; order Christensenellales; family CAG-1252; genus RUG14300. The sequence goes on along the minus strand of CAZUET010000097.1, from coordinate 4,750 downwards.
CAGTATCTCGAGATCTTCTGTAATCCATTCGATGTAAAGCCCTTTTGGAAAAGTGGTGCAATACTCAACTCACAAACCGCTGTGATGTCCTGATAACGCAAACCAAGGTTTTTAAGAATATTGGTCGTACAGGCTTCGATCTGCTCTCTATGTTCGGTATAAGCCTTGATATCCGGTGCAGTGAACACGCCGTCACCTGCAAAGCTTTCGAGGAGTTCGTCGAGTGCCGACATACCGCCACGCTTAATACGCTTACATGCCACCAAAATTGCGTCAATATCAAAGCCGAGCTTACCCCACTTGATAACATATTCTCTATCATCGATATCGGGCTGACGCTTCGATCTAAGAGCATGAAGTATCTGCTTAATCTGTTCGGAAACAGATTCGGCTTGTAATAGCCTATTTTCGACATCTGAGACCGTCAAACAACCTTCGCTTGCCCAAGAGCGTGCCACCGTCAAAACATAGTTACGGCTGACATTTCCGCCCTTTAAATCGATGCAATACCCTGCAATCATTATTAGTGCATCGGGTTGCATTTCGGACGATTCGAGAAAATCGACAAATGCATGCAAGTCCGTTTCGCTCAGTTCCTTACCCACAAACAACTGCTGAATATTCAATATAAAATCGGAATACTTATCGGCATTATATGTACGATGAGCGGGAAGTGCCTTTTCGGGCGAATTGAATATTACGCTAAGCGGTGCCGTAGATGTGATATTGACCAATCCCAACGCTTGTAACACTTCAAATGATTTCTTGACCTCGGAATTTTTGAGATTTACACCCTTACATATACCATCAAGGTTATTGTTTACGCTATATACATTATGGCATAGGTACAAGCCATATAGATACACTCGTATATCATTAGCATCCATAATAGGAAGATAATCGATAATAAATCGATTTTCTACAAGGGTATATTTATTGGCATCATAGTCATTTGAAAAGGTGCAAATAGGCATATCAGTTCTCCCTAAAATGAATTGGTGAATTATTACGATATTTTGTAAATCTTATAGTATAACCGTTATCCTCTATAGGCTCGGACACGTTGACAAGCTCCCACTCGGGCAAGCTATCGAGGTTCTCAAAGAACACCTCGGCATCGCCGTCGGCATCCACCTTGGTGACCAACACTTCATCAAGATACGGTAACATTGTACGGTAGAATTGAGCACCGCCTATAACGAATATTTCTTCACTTGGATATTTATCAAGCTCGTCAAAAAGCTCATTAAGCGATGACACCACGGTACAATCGACATCAAGCGGACGATCGGATAATACGATATTCGTTCTTTTGGGAAGCGGTTTAGAGTTCGGAAACGACAAAAGGGTGTTACGCCCCATACAAACAACCTTACCGAGCGTTTGCTCCCTGAAAAAAGCCATATCCCTTTTCAAGGAAAAAAGTAACGAATTTGCCTTACCTATTCCCCAATGCTTATCTACCGCAACTATTGCTTTCATTATAGTCTATTTAGTGTTGCCTTTAGGCGTTCGATGGTTCTATCCTTACCGAGCAATACAGCCATTTCGGTTGCACCGCCGGGGGTTGCCTCTCTACCGGTGATAGCGATTCTAACGCACCACATTACAGCACCCTTTTTGACGCCCAATTCGAGTGCAAGCGCTGATAATGATGCAAACAGTGTATCATTATTCCACTCACAGCCATTCATGACCTCTATAGACCTTTCTATAACAGTCTTAGCAATACTTAGGTCTGTCTTATTCTTTTGATTGACCAAGAGATCAAGTTCGAAATCGCCGTATTCCTCAAGGAAATCAATATGCTCGGGAATATCCGAGAATATCTCGGTTCTATTCTGCAACAGTGAGCAAAGAAGGGTGTAATCATACTTATCCTTGCACTTACTCTTTTCGATAAACGGAATAGCATGCTCACGGAATTCCTCCGGAGTCATTGCACGAATATATTCAGCATTCAACCAACGCATTTTAGCTTCGTCGAAAATAGACGGGCTTGAACTGATACGAGAAACATCGAACATTTGCTCCATTTCCTTAAGCGACAACTTTTCTTGAGTGCCTTCGGGACTCCAGCCTAATAATGCAATATAGTTAATGATCGCTTCGGATAAATAACCCTTAGCTAAAAAGTCTTCAAAGTTTGCATCACCGTATCTCTTACTGAGCTTACGAGTTTGATCCTTCATAATAACGGGAAGATGGATATATACAGGTCTTTCCCAGCCGAAAGCGTCATACAACAAGTTATATTGAGGAGTCGAGCTTAGATACTCGTTACCACGTAAAACATGAGTGATACCCATAGAATGATCGTCAACGACATTTGCAAAATTATAAGTAGGCATTCCGTCGCTCTTGATCAAAATAGCATCGTCCATATCCTTATATGCAACTGCAATGTGTCCGTAGACCATATCGTCATATTCGCTTACACCGTCACCCTCGGGAATCTTTTGACGGATAACAAAAGGACAACCCGATTCGAGCTTTTGACGAACCTCTTCCTCGGATAGCTTTCTACATCTGCCGTCATATTTACCTACGCCACCGTCGGTAACATTACGCTTATCGCAGAAACAGTAATAAGCACCGCCCTTTTCGATAAGCTCGAGAGCGTACTTCATATATAAAGGCTTACGCTCGCTTTGAACATAAATAACGCCTTCTTTTTCCTTTCCGGGACCCTCGTCATATTCTAAGCCGGCTGTTTTCAAAATACGGAATACAGCATCGGTAGCACCCTCTACATAGCGTTCTCTATCGGTGTCTTCTATACGAAGAATAAAGGTACCGTCATTATGGCGTGCAAATAAATAAGCATATAATCCTGTTCTCAAATTACCTACATGCATAAAGCCTGTGGGACTTGGTGCAAATCTTGTTCTAACCTTCATATCTATCTCCAAATATTATTTTTTACCGAACTTTTCCTTAGCTCTATACATGTTGCTAAGTGTTCTCTTACGAATACGCAAATTCTTCGGGGTAACCTCGAGCAATTCATCCGAGCCTAAAAATTCAAGCATTTCTTCAAGTGAAAGTCTGCGAGGCGGAGTCAAACGCAAAGCATCGTCCGATGCGGATGAACGCATATTAGAAACATGCTTACGCTTACATACATTGACTACGATATCGTCTGCATGCATGGTGTATCCTACAACCATTCCCTCGTATACGGGAGTGTTTGGTCCAATGAATAGCGGACCACGGTCTTGAGCATTGAACAATCCGTAAGTACAAGCCTCGCCTGTTTCGTATGCAACCAATGAAGCGGTCGCTCTTCTTTGGATATCGCCCTTATATTCCTCGTATCCAACGAATAAAGTATTGAGTATACCTTCGCCCTTGGTATCGGTCAAAAACTCGTTTTTATAGCCGATAAGACCTCTTGCAGGGACTTTGAACTCAACTCTGGTACGGCTGTTCATTGGAGTCATACCTATCAATTCGCCCTTACGAGAACCGATCTTCTCCATAACTACGCCAACAGATTCGGTAGGAACGTCGGCAATCAACTGCTCCATAGGCTCTAAGAGCTTACCCTCTTCCCTCTTATACAATACCTTAGGCATCGATACAGAGAACTCATAACCTTCTCTACGCATTGTTTCGATAAGCACAGAAAGGTGCATTTCACCTCTACCCTTTACGATAAATGTATCTGTATTCTCGCCGTCCTCAACATGCAAAGAAACATCTTTGAGAAGCTCACGATACAATCTATCTCTTAAGTGTCTTGTAGTAACGAATTTACCGTCCTTACCTGCAAACGGAGAATCATTGACCATGAAGTGCATTTCAAGGGTAGGTTCGCCTATCTTGACAAATGGAAGTGGCTCGACTTGTGCAGGCGAACATACAGTATTACCGATAGTAATTTCGGAAATACCTGCAAAGCATACGATATCGCCGACCTTTGCCGTTTGAACGGGAACTCTGCGTAAACCACTAATCTGCATTAATGATACGATACGAGCTTTATAGTTGGGTGTACCTTGGTGATAATCGCAAACCACTACATCTTGATTAACATTGATAACACCACGCTCTATTCTGCCTATACCGATTCTACCGACATAGTCATTATAGTCGATACTGCTTACCAAAAGCTGTAATGTTCCGTTTTCGTCGCCCTCAGGCGGATCAATATAATTTACGATAGTTTCAAATAGGTCGGTCAAGTCCTCTTTTTGATCTACCGTCATGGAAGCGGTACCGTTTCTACCGCTGCAATATACGATAGGACTATCGAATTGCTCGGGAGTAGCATTGAGGTCGATAAGTAAATCGAGAACCTCATTAACAACTCTATCCGGATCTGCATCTGCTCTGTCTACCTTATTAACGCAAATGATAATCTTATGATTAAGTTCGAGTGCCTTTTGAAGCACAAAACGAGTTTGAGGCATAGGTCCTTCAACTGCATCGACCAACAAAAGAACACCGCTAACCATCTTAAGTATACGCTCAACCTCACCACCGAAATCGGCGTGTCCCGGAGTATCTATGATATTAATCTTAATATCCTTATAGTATGCGGCTGTATTTTTCGCCAAAATAGTAATACCTCTTTCTCTTTCGAGGTCATTACTATCCATAACTCTATCGGCGACATCCTGATTATCTCTAAAAATGCCACCTTGTTTAAGCATTTCGTCAACCAAGGTCGTCTTACCATGGTCAACATGGGCAATAATTGCTATATTTCTTAAATCGTTTCTAATCATTTTATCCTTTCCTATAC
>CAZUET010000096.1:0-7034 GCA_964619685.1 uncultured Christensenellaceae bacterium | reverse complement strand
TCCCGTTAACCTGGATTTCATTAACCGAGCTAAGACAAAACCTACAAATATATTCGGTTCCGTCAATGGTTATTCTCAATTCTGCTCCGTCCAGTTCCTTTGGTAGCTTTGGTTCAAAATAAATATTTCCGTTAACAAATTTTACTCCGAACATTGAATCAACTATTACCTCATAAAACCAAGCTGCTGAACCTGTGTACCAGCTCCAACCTGCCCTCCCTTTGTATTTTCCGTCATAAACATCTGCACTTATTACATAAGGCTCTGCGGAGTATCTAATACTGTCATTTTTATCTCTACAGATCATTGCAGGGTTTATCATACATAAAAGTTCATATGCTTCTTCTATACGATCAGCTTTGAATAATGCTTTTATAAACCAAATTGCCGAATGTGTGTATTGTCCGCCGTTTTCTCTAACTCCAACGGGATATTTTGTAATATATCCATGATATGACGGAGAATTAAATGGCTTATCGTAAATTTTTATTATTCCGTTTTCTTTATCGACTAATCTCATTGCAGTATCTAATGCTACATTATATATCGATCCTTCTATACAACCACATAGAACTGAAAAAGCTTGCGTTGGTAAATATAAACTACAATTCTTAGAACTTTCCAAGCCTAATATTTCCCCTTTATCTGTTATATATGCGAAAAACCTATCTATCACAAACGCATTATTAATGCCAGTCTTTAGCTTATCTAATTGCTTGACGATATAATATCTGTCCTCACCCGAAAAAAGATCGACGCATTCAGTCAATACATGATATGCGAACATACTTAACCATACGCTTTCCCCTCTTCCTTTAATTCCAACACCGTCAAATCCGTCGTTCCAATCTCCGCTTCCGACCAATAATAGCGAATTTTTACCGAATTGAATTGCCGATTTTATCGCACGTTTTAGATGCTCTAATAACGGTTCTGTAGTCTTAGTTATCGAGGGAGATTCAAATCGTGATAATTCATCCTTTGATAATGGCTTACTGACCATAAATGGTAATCTCCTATTCAATATAGATTTAACCCCTGTTCTATTTATATATTTCGATACGAGATAGCACAAGAATAACCTATCATCACTATTTTTTGTTCTTACCCCTGTTTTTGGCATATGCCACCAATGGAAAACATCGCCGCTTTCGTATTGTCTTTGTGCACATAATAAAATGTGCTCCTTTACCATTTCTGGATAAGAATAAAGTAATGCCAAGCAATCTTGTAATTGATCTCTGAAACCGTATGCACCACCGCACTGATAAAAGGAAGCTCGTGCATACATTCGACAGTCAAGAACCTGTTTAAAAAGCCAATTATTAAAAATTACATCAAAATATTTATTTTTGGTTTTTATTTTTACATTTCCATTTGACAACTCAAGCATATTTTTATCGTGTCCAAGTCCGCTATATAGACTTATTTCTTTGTCTGAATATGGTTGATTAACATTACAAACAAAGCCTATATAATCGGCATAATTACCCGAATATTCAGTATTACTGAGCAATGCGGAAAGCTCGTCTGTCCCTAAAAACGGAACACCACTTTCACAATACACTGTCGTCTTTATTTTGGTCAATTTATTTATTAGCAATATTTTTCCTTGCCTTGTCCTATCAGCATATATAAAACCGTTTGGTCGCCAAGACAAACACATTCTAAATCCAAATACTATTTTAATACTTGAATCAAATTCACCACTAAACCGCACGTTTTTAGCTATGCACTTTCCGTTCTCACCCAAATAAACTCTAACGATTATTGTTAATTTACCGATTTTGTTTTCATAAACCGTTTCATTCCTTTTATGGGTGCAAATGCTATTGACTGAAGATGTCAGCGAAAACAGCATATTATTGTAGTATAAAAATACATCTTCGGACGGTATAGACTCTCTTTCATCATTACGCCAAACAGTAGTCTTATTCTCCCTTGAATTGATCGACCAGCTATAAGCAATACCGTTTTCGGTAGCGATAAAGCCAACTATTCCGTTGCTGACCACATTTGAATATGGTTTTTGAGTCATTTCCTTTGACATAACCAAATAACCGTCTTCAATAAAATACCCATTGCCCGATGCTATGGCGTTTTCATCAATAAAGCATTCCGGCTTAGATATATACCCTATTTTAGGTAATTCCTTATGACGGTATACTTCTCCCCATGACGCTTTACATGCATAATTACCCTTTAAAATATTTACGTTTTCCTTTGATATTTTTTCCAATAATACTCTTGGAGGTACATCATCTCCCACTAACAGTGCAACACTGTTACCAAAAGACTTAATTGCTTTTATCGTTGACAAAAGCTCCTCGTTGGCACTCTCACCCGTCTTATTATATCTGATAACTGTAACTTCATCAATAACGGTCGAATCTAATTCCTTAGTATTATACGGTAGCATAAAAACAGCACCCAATAGATTCATACCGTTTTTACCTATAAAAGAAGATTCTTTTTTATATTTTATCAGATCGTATGCATTATCAACCTTGTCATAGCTATATTCGTCAAGCAAACTCCTACAATCACTCTCACTATCACCATATACTTGGACAAGGTAAATAGAATTTCTACCATTTTCGGTAAATATTTCACCCGAAACAGTAAAACAGGGATAAATAATTTTACCGTTATCAGGATAATTGTCACCTATCTTAGTTTTTGCCGATAAGACTCGCTCATTCCTATTCAGTCTGTTAGCGGTTATTTTTATTGAATCTAATCCAATGACCTTTATACCAACACATAACGAATCAGTACTGTAGAAAGCTTGATTATTCTCCACTTTACAATTTACAAATAATTCATAAAATGCTCTATGTGAAAACATTTCATCACGTGTATGAAGAAATATATCAAAAAAATGTATAATTTCATATCCTTGACCTATCTTTTCAAATGTTATTCGTCTCAATTCTCCCCGTCCGTCGGTGGTTAGCTTGATTGTTTCATTCACTTTCGCTTCGGCATCATAAAAAGACATATACCCTTCGCTACAGTGTAGATCACCCTTTATATATAGATCTCTGTATTCAGAAGAAGTATGAGATCTTATATAAGTTCGTTTACCTTCTCTACCGTAACCATAATACGGTGTTAATTCTTTTCCCTTGATATATGTTCTATTAACTCCTAACGAGGTATACATAATCGAATAATCGTCACCGCTCAAGACAAAAGCATTATATCTATCTTTTTCAGCCCTTACAGTTTTTGTTTGTTTTTGTATAGGCAAATACCCCTTTGATAGGTTGTAATCACTTTTGATACGAATATAAGGTTCACATAATAACATAGATGCCATAGCAGTTTCTGCATTATCCATAAAGAGAAAAGAAAAATAATTATCATTTAATCTATTTACTATTGATGCAAGTATCATTCCTTGGTGGTGTGTCATATGCAAAAATGCGATACCTTTTTCGGAAATAGATTCATAAAATCCGTTATCGGTCAGCATCCCGCATTTGATATATGAATTGATAGAATCCATTACCTCACCTTTAGAATAAGCTAAACATAATAAGCAAGAATACGGAGAAAATGTATATCCTCCTTTTTCAAACCTTTCAGCTATCTCTTTAATCCCATTGGGCTCGTACTCATAATGAAAATCTTCATTTAAACTGCAAATTGCACTTTCAGAAACACCAAGGCAACCTTTATACTTATTTTTAAACTGAATTAAAGCTACATTTTTCTCGGTACGCTCTTGAACGGTAAACGGTGGTGCGGATAAGAATAATTTTGGCATCAAATACTCGAATGCCGATCCGAACCAACTCATCATCGTATTACCGTTAAGCCCAATGATTCTTCTTGACGTATTAAACCATGCTTTTATATCTAACCCCTTCGATATCGCAATATAATAGCTAAGTCTCGCTTCACTTTGAAAAATATCATAATGCCCCTCACCCTTATCATCAGTCGGAAAATAGCTTATATACAATAAACCTTTTTCATTATCAAATAAAAATGAAAAGTCAAATTCATTAAGTTTAGTCGATAGTTCTAATATTTCGTAATTGCCTACTTCTCTTGCATAAGCGGATACACAATATAAAGATGCTGAAAGATTTCCGCTATCTGCAGTTGAAATGCTATATGGATACATAGGCTCCCCGTTAGTTACATCATACCAGTTATAAAAATGCCCATTATATTTTTTAAGAGTATTCATTTTTTGTAATAAGCTTAGTATTTTATTTTCACCATCACTTGCTGAAACTATGCCCAATTTTATTGCTGAAAGCTCGGCAACCAAAGCAAAGCCTAAATCGGTCGGCGAGGTCATTACTGTTTGTTTTACAATTGGATGATCTTGTATATTATCTATGATTAATCCATTATAATACGCTTTTCCAAAGTAGTTATATGTTCTTTTTGCTATGTCAAATAATAGATAGTTTTCATCTCTATTATACTCTTTTTCAAGAGTTTTTCCCTTATAGACTATAAACGCATAGAACACAAACACACCGGCATAAAACAAAAAATAGACATTACCCGAAATTAACGCCAATGCAGACATGAAAAATTTTGAAGGCAGAAAAAGTTTACTATATACAAAGAAATTATCTTTTGCTTGAGATAAATAAAAAGGTTTCCACTCCATTAACTTTTTTGATTTTTTTAGGGATTGGATGGTAGTTTTAAAGTATATCTCTATACCGCTCAGTGCATAATAAGGCAAGAAAAAGATTCTTTCGACCAAATGGGAAAAAACCTTAAAGCAATCTCGCAATACATATCTTAACCGTACACTTCTAAATATATCGGTAATAGAATTGATTAATCTAAATACATATGGACTTATAACTAATAACAATGTAATAATTATGAAATACCATTTATTACTTACAATTCCTAAAAATACCGCTAATATATAGAAAAAGTTTCTTACACCGTCCGTTCCGTTTATAAAGAACAGCAGTTTATATAAAGGATCAATGTTGTTGCTAATTCGTTCACCCTTTTTATTCTTGACCGTGTCTCCTACATACGGTAATAGTAAAATATCGCCTTTTTGCCATCTTCGATATCTGTCACTATCAGCCTTAAAACTCTTGGGTGCATCCTCATATACAGATAATTTCAAGCTTCCGCTTTTTAGAACTGCACCCTCTATTAAATCATGACTTAGTAAACTATTATCAAGAAAACGGTCAACAAGGTTTTCATAATATTCTTTAATTCTTACAATACCTTTACCGCAAAACAATCCAATATCGAACACATCGGAATATATATCCGAATACGATGGATATTGATCGATAGAACCGTCATCGCTATAACGCAAGGAATACTCAGTTTTTATGGAGTGCTTATTAATCTTCGTACCAAACGACATGATCTGATATTTCTGATTATACGGATGCATTATAGTATTAATAGCATTTATAATCGTATTGGGTAAAATAGCCGAATCATCGTCTAATAATATTGCATATTTTGCATCGGGCAAAAATCCACTCAATACATCAAATTTATCAGTGTTTCGTTTAATAATTGCTTCAAATATATCGAGAATTGCTCCCCTTTTCCTTTGATATGCGACATACTCGCCGTCAATAAGTATTCTTTTACGAATTGCAATAGTTACCCTTTCATTTTTTATCTTTTTTACATTATCAATTATTTTTCTCTCTTCTTTTTTATTATTTACATCTTTTTTTGGTAAGTCTATCAAAAGTAAATAGCTTACTTTATTATCTCTACAATTATAAGATAAAGAAGATATATTCTTATAAGCCTTTTTAAAAGATTCAAGGTCTTTTACATATTGTGAAACGATAACCACAGTTTCGCCACCATTGGGAAGCTTCTTATATCCCATAGCGAAAACAGGTTGTTTTCGAGCATTTCCAAGTATTTGTTTCGATATGTGTTCTACCGTCTTTATTACCATTAACCAAAGCATAGGCACAAAAACAAATGCATAGATGCTTCTATCAAATAATAAGATTAAAAATGATAAACTGCTTACAAAAATCACTGAAAAAACATACAATAAGCTTTTTACACTCTTACGAGAATGCTTTATAACACCTTTCTTTAAGTAATATTTGATAAGTCTATAATCGAATAAAACCTCTGAAATATCCTTATTTAAAGTTTCGGATAAATAAAACACCCCTTGTGCAATACATGCCTCGGGAATATTCAATCTATTCGAAATTCTTGCAATCTCTTTCATGTAAGCACATCTTGTAGGTATGCTTACATATTGATAATTATCAAATCTTGCGAATATACCATCGCAATGAGAAAAGAATGGCAAAATATTTTTTGTAAAACTTTGTTCATTTTCTGTTATTATTTCTATGCTGTGTTTTACTGCTAATTCTTTAGCTAAAAGCTTTTCTTCAAAGACTTTAATGCTTTCTTTAACCGTATTTTCTAAGCAATCGGGCATATCGTTATTCATAGCATAAAAATATAGTTCATCTTGATTATGAAGATCAAACGATCTGCCTTTTTTTGAAATACGATCGTATTTACAACACTCGATAGAAAATGAAGCACATCCGCCTATTCGTTCAATCTCAGCTACCTTGACTGCATATGAAAAAATTTCAAGCTCTTTGTAATCGAGATGTAGCTTACATTGAATCGTTTTAAGATAATCTATCAATGTAGATATATTTTTATCATAGCCGTGCGATATTGCAAATCTAACGATATAAAGTATTCTCGGTATATTCTCACAATGCGGAAGATGACGAAAATCTTTTATTCGTTTATCACGAAGAATGGAAAGAAGTCGGTAATGATGATCGACCAACCATTGCTCAAAATCAAATAATTCTCCGATTTTTGCTTTTCTGATTGCTTTTTTATATTGATCTTGGATTGTTTTCCGTAAATCCTTAACAAATACACCACTCCCCATACACGAAGCATTAGTTAAAAAATTACATAGATCGTCTAAATCTATAAATTCTCTAAATTCTTGTCTTTTAGCTAAAAAAAGCGAAACAAATAAGATTAAAGTAATAGAGCTTAATATAATT
>CAZUET010000095.1:0-7054 GCA_964619685.1 uncultured Christensenellaceae bacterium | reverse complement strand
GGAGAATAGATATGGATATTAATGATAAGATTTGGAATCCATGGCACGGATGTCATAGATGCTCTGAAGGCTGTCAAAACTGTTACGCATATTTTCTTGATAAGAGATACGGTAGAGATACCAATGAAGTATTGAAAAATAAGTCGGATTTTAATCTTCCTGTAAAGAAAGATAAATCGGGTAATTGGAAGCTTCCCGATGGTTGCTTTGTGCGTGTTTGTATGGCAAGCGACTTTTTTATCGAAGAAGCAGATGCATGGCGTGACGAAGCATGGGATTTTATTCGTCGCCGTCCTAATGTAACTTTTTCCCTATTAACTAAGCGTGCAGAGCGTATCAAGGACTGCTTGCCTGCCGATTGGGGCGATGGTTGGGATAATGTATCATTCTCTGTATCTTGCGAAAATCAAAGAAGATTAGATGAAAGGATTCCTCATTTGTTGGCGTTACCTGCTAAGCATCGTTGGGTAAGCTTAAAGCCATTCATTGGCGAAGTTGATATAGCTCCTTATCTTGCTACAGGTAAGATAGAAACAGTTCTTGCAGGTGGTGAAAACTATTTAGGTTCTCGTCCATTGCATTATGAATGGGTTAAGCGTGTACATGATGCATGCGAAGAATACAATGTTGAGCTTATATTCGGTCAAACAGGTAATGTTTTTATTAAGGACGGTAAGGAGTATAAGATCCATAATCGTACCGAGCAAATGGTACAAGCATTAAGATCAGGCTTACATTATCCACCCGTAAACATTGAAGAGCGAGTAGATGAGATATATGCACGCAAGGCCGCTATGAAAGAAATAATGGCAAATGGCAGAAAGCCAAAGGATAAATTCCATTGTTAAGGTGAATAAGATGACCAAGCAAGGCATTATAGAATTTATATCTAAACAAAGAACATCAATAATATCATCGATCGACCATGAAGGATATCCTGCAACACGAGCATTGATACAGCCAGTCTTGATAGATGGTAACGATATATATTTTGCTACATATACATCATCGAGAAAGGTTAAGCACTATCGTGAAAACCCCAAAGCATGCGTATATTTTTATTCTAAAGGGCAATCATTTCAAGGAGTAGAAATTAAAGGAAATATGCAAGTTTTGACTGATCAAGTAACAAAGTCGCAGTTTTGGAAACCATTTTTTAATAGATTTTATAGACAAGGAGTTACCGATCCAAATTATTGCATATTGAAATTTACAGGCTTTGAAGCACAATGGTTCAGTGATTTTAGGACCGAAACAGTTAAACTATAATTAAGGAGGGAGCTATGGTAGATCTATCTCGTTTAGGCTTAGGATGTATGGGAATGTCTTGTTCTCATAATCAAAAAAATTCTATCGATACAGTTCGATATGCATTAGATAATGGCGTTAAGCTACTTAATACGGGTGAGTTTTATAACGCAGGCGAAAGTGAAATAGTCTTGCGGCAAGCCTTGAATGGTATTGATAGGGATAAGTATTTTCTTTCTGTCAAGTTTGGAGTATTACCGTCGCCACAAGGTGGAATATATGGACTTGATGTCAATCCATTTAATATAAAAGGACATTTAACATATTCATTGCATCGTTTAGGACTTGAATATATCGATTTATATCAGCCTGCGAGAATGGATACGGCTATACCTGTTGAAGATGTCGTTGGGGCGATTGCAGAGCAGGTCAAGGCAGGATATGTTAAGCACATAGGCTTAAGCATGGTCGATGCCGAAACACTAAGAAGAGCTTGTAAGGTGTATCCAATTCATACAGTAGAAATGGAATATTCACTAATTGATAGAGATATTGAAAAAGAATTGATCGATACAGCCAAAGAGCTTGGAGTTAAAGTTCTTGCATTCGGGACCGTAGGACATGGCTTGCTGACCGATACAGTATTGACAGATTCACCAAGATCACCGAGAATGGCTTTTGGGTTGCTTTCTCCCGAAAATAGAGAGCCTGCGAGAATGGATACGGCTATACCTGTTGAAGATGTCGTTGGGGCGATTGCAGAGCAGGTCAAGGCAGGATATGTTAAGCACATAGGCTTAAGCATGGTCGATGCCGAAACACTAAGAAGAGCTTGTAAGGTGTATCCAATTCATACAGTAGAAATGGAATATTCACTAATTGATAGAGATATTGAAAAAGAATTGATCGATACAGCCAAAGAGCTTGGAGTTAAAGTTCTTGCATTCGGGACCGTAGGACATGGCTTGCTGACCGATACAGTATTGACAGATTCACCAAGATCACCGAGAATGGCTTTTGGGTTGCTTTCTCCCGAAAATAGAGAGCATAATCTTTCGGTAATCCGTAAGGTAAAGAATATAGCAGATAAAAAGGGCTGCTCATTATCACAATTAGCACTTGCGTGGTCATTATCAAAATATGATAATGTTCAAGCATTAATAGGCACAACGAATCCTTCGCACCTTCAAAGTGCAATAGATGCACTTAACATTTCATTGAATTCTAATGAGATTGAACAGTTAGAGGATATCATTTCCCCTGACAAAATTAAGGGAAACTCAATGCGAACATTTAAATTTACGAACGGTGTACCGACAATAGTTAAGGAATAATAAGTTTAACTTTAATTATAAAATTGCTTAGTATGATAACTAAGCAATTTTTTTTATAAACAAAAAACTGCCACAAGCGTTGCTTGCGACAGTCCTTTGGAGTTATTTCTATGAATTATTCTACCGTTGTGATTTCTTCAGCTGTGATATTTTCTTCTACGATCTCTTGATCATCATTACTCTTCTTCTTTTTGATCGAGCAAAGAAGGTTGACTAAGATACCTAAGATAAGAGCACATGCAATCGAAGTAATTGTGATCTCTCCGATATTGATTATTAATCCGCCTACACCTGCGATTAAGATAGTGGAAACAACGAATAAGTTCTTATTTTCTCCTAAATCAACAGTTTGGATCATCTTCAAGCCGGATACTGCGATAAATCCGTAAAGAGCCATACAAACACCACCCATTACGCAAGCAGGGATTGTAGCTAAGAACGTTACGAAAGGTCCAATGAAGCTACAAATAATACAAAGTATAGCTGTTACGAAGATGGTTACTACCGATGCATTTCCTGTGATAGCAACACAAGCAACGCTCTCGCCGTATGTAGTATTGGGGCAACCGCCGAAGAATGCACCGGCGATACTTCCGATTCCGTCACCGAAAAGTGTGCGATGTAAACCAGGCTCCTTAAGTAAGTCTTGACCGATAATAGAGGAAAGGTTTTTATGGTCTGCGATATGCTCAGCGAATACAACGAATGCAACAGGGATGTATGCAACTGCAATAGTACCAATGTATGCACCTATATTTGCATCACCGTAATCTCCGCTGAATGCTTTAAGGAAGGAGAAGGAAGGAACCCATTCCATATGTTGGAACTTACTGAAATCGATAACTTGTAACCAAGTTGTATTTGTAGCGTTACCGATAACGGTGAAGATGGCAGCCAAAGCGTAACCTGCAAGGATACCGATTACGAATGGGATAAGCTTAATATTCTTAGAACCGTATACTGAGCAAATGATTACAACTGCAAGTGCAACCAATCCGCAAAGCAATGCGATATAGGGAGAAGCGGCTACAACACTTTCTGTTGTTTGAACTGCTTGCATTACGCCATCAACATTTTGTAAGACCCAAGTATTTTGAGTAAGATAAACGCTGCCCTTTGTTAAGTCGCCTATAGCATTACCTGCTAAGGACAAACCGATGATTGCAACTGTAGGACCGATTACAACGGGAGGCATGATTTTATTGATCCAACCTACACCGGCATACTTGATAACTAATCCTAAGATTACATATACAAGACCTGCAAAAACTGTACCGATAAGCAATCCCAAGTAGCCCAATGAGGTTGTAGCTGCACCTGCGAAAGCTGCTGCCATGCTACCTAAGAATGCGAAGCTGCTTCCTAAGAAAACAGGGCTTTTGAATTTTGTGAATAGTAAATACACTATTGTGCCAATGCCTGCACCGAATAGGGCAGCAGACTGACTCATACCGTTTCCGATAATTGTTGGAACTGCGATCGTAGCTGCCAAAATTGCCAGAAGCTGTTGGAATGCGTATAAAATGGTACGCAAAATCGGGGGTTTGTCTTTTACTTGATAAGTAAGGTTCATATTGTTATCTCCATTTTTTTTATTTACCTCGGCATTTAGCCGTAAAGGTCAGTTTTATTGATCTAAGTCGTATAGTTTAACTCCATCGGCATTATCGGTGGACGGAAAACAGACCTTGATTATTTCTGTTGCTGTTGTTGGAACGTTCTTACCTACATAATCTGCACGGATAGGAAGTTCTCTATGACCTCTATCAACTAATACAGCAAGCTGTATAGTTTTAGGTCTGCCAATATTAAGTATTGCTTCCATAGCGGCACGAGCTGTCCTACCTGTATATAAAACATCATCACAAAGTATTACATCCTTATCATTAATATCACATGGGACATTGCATCCGTTTAATATAGGGGTAGGGGCGATTTTTTTTATATCATCACGGTAAAAAGAGATATCGACAGTACCAATAGCGACTTGCTTACTTTCAAATGTTAAGATGTTTTGTGCGATCCTTTGTGAGAATGGCACCCCACGAGTAACGATCCCTAAAAGTACGAGATTATCTACACCTTTGTTTTTTTCAACAATTTCGTGTGATATCCTTTTAATAGATCTTTCGACAGCAAGTCCATCCATAAGTAAAGTCTTTTCTCTCATTTTTATTACCTTTAATTTACGAATTTCTTTAAAAAAATACGCCTTGCTAAACTGCAAGACGAAAAAACGCATAAAATATGCCTAAAAACACTATAATCATCAGTTCGTCTTGCGAGCATCTCTGTACTCATTTAAAGATCGATTTTTGTCATTATAGCAAACGCATTATGATTCTGTCAACGCATTTTATGTAAAAAGTTAAGATTTTTTTGATTAAGAAAAATAAGATTTCCATTTGAAAATTTATTCAAAAAACAGCAAAAAATCAGTTGATTTATATGAATCAATTATAGTATTATTAAAACATATTTTTTTTCGCACGGACCGCTATTTTTTTAATCAAAATAACGGGATCTAAGTGATGGAGGTTGCCAATGAAAAAGCACTTAAGGAAACATCTATTGCAACTAACTGCATTTATATTATGCAGCCGTGACTCTAAACGCACTTGATAGGATATCGCCCTGTCATAGTGCGTTTTTTTGTTACAATGTAATTATGCTTTCCAACTGAATAAAATAATTTTACATATAATAATTCGTTTTAACCGCATACGGTCTTACAGTATGCAAATTAAGTTACAACAAGGAATATTAACTTGTAGAATTAAGTAGGGCTACAAGTCGATATATTTTACAACAAGGAGGACTTTGGTCATGAACGAAACAGTAGCGGAAAACAAAAACAACGAAAATCCGCAAAAGAAAGGCTTCGGCGCTTGGTTGGATAGAAAATTCAAGCTTACCGAAAACGGAACCAGCGTAAGAACGGAAATTTTTGCCGGACTTACCACATTCTTTGCGATGTGCTACATCGTAATTGTTAACCCCAATCAGATCACAGGCTTTGATCCATCACTAACAGGTATTTGGAATGCTGTGTATGTAGGCGGATTGATTGCTGCTATTATCGGTACATTATTAATGGCGTTTGTGGCGAAAAAACCATTTGCACAAGCGGCAGGAATGGGATTGAACAGCTTTTTCTTTGTATCATTTATAATGGGCTATGCTACCCAAGAGGAAGCGGCAACTCGTTATGGTGCAGGCTTAGTTGCAATATTGATCTCAGGTATAATATTCCTAATTTTATCCGTTACGGGATTGAGAAAGCATATTGCTTTATCACTTCCTGACTGCTTGAAAAAGGCAATACCTGCAGGAATCGGTCTATTTATTGCACTTTTAGGCTTTAAAAATTGCTTTATGGTACAAGCAAATCAATATACCTTTGTTCAGCTTGGTGACTGTACTAAGTGGATTGTTCGAGATGATTTTGGTGCAATATCGGGTGGTGCTGCCCCCATTTTAGCTGCATTCTTAGGATTTATTGCGATAGCAGTATTTGCTCAACAAAATAAGGTTAAATTTCTCAAAAAGGCAAGTGTTATTCTTGGAATTTTAGTATCAACTATACTTTATTATCTATTTACATGGACCACTCCTACTTGGTCGAATATGAACATTGGTCAAACCTTCTCTGACTTCGGAACTTATGGATTATCTGTATTTAAGGGCGAAAGCTGGGCAACACTTTTTGACGGTGTAACAATTGGTAATATTTTCAGCGTCATAATGATAATCATCACTTTCTGTTTAGTTGACATGTTCGATACATTAGGAACTCTTTACGGAACATGTTCTCAAGCAAATATGCTCGACGAAAATGGAAATCCTCAAAGATTATCTCAGTGCTTAATGTGTGATGCTATCGGTACAGTATCGGGTGCTTGTTTAGGAACATCGACAATTACGACCTTTGTCGAATCTGCAAGTGGTGTAGCAGAGGGCGGTAGAACAGGATTAACAAGCATCGTTACCTCAATAGGATTTATTCTTTGTTTATTCTTATCTCCTCTTGCCAGCATTATTCCAAGCGTAGCGACCGCTCCGGCATTGATCTATGTAGGTGTACTCATGCTTAAGAGCTTTGCTAATGTAGATATGTCCGATCTTAGAAGTGCAGTGCCTGCATTTTTAGCACTTATTATGATGCCCCTTACTTACTCCATTTCTAATGGTATCGGCGTTGGTGCGATTGCATATGTGCTCATCACACTTCTTACAGGTAAGTATACAAAGAAAGACATTGTTATCACTATAATTGCAGTACTTTTCATTGCAAGATTTGCATTAGTCGTAATGTAATTAATCAATTTTTCTCTTAATAAAATCGTCTTGTAGGATTTTTTCTTGCAGGGCGATTTTTTTTTGATTTTGACTACAAGCTTCGTTTTTGTTTAGTATGAGAGGACTTTACTATTGCTATCTTATGGACTATTACTCGCATTATTAAATAATGT
>CAZUET010000094.1:0-7065 GCA_964619685.1 uncultured Christensenellaceae bacterium | reverse complement strand
TATATAATCAATATTATTACGCAATTTGTCAAAAATGTTTTTTGTTTTGTTTTTTTTAACCAATCAATCGATCAAAATATCAGCAATCTTTCCGTTTCGATATATAAATTCCATTAAGCTCCTTTTATCTAAAAATTCTACAATAAATACATTGTCCCTATATTGCATAGGCGTAAACTCTAAAATTCCCTCAAATAACGACATAATACCCTCAAAATCGTCCTTTAATTCGTCTGATAAATATTCATTCAAAATTCGATCAAAATCGGCAGAAACCATAGCTTCTAAAAATAAAACGCCTATAAGTGCATCCGTGTACACATGCACATTCGTGCATTCGAACGAATTTGATATTTTATTACATTTTCCGTCACGAACCTCATAAACGATAGTGGACTTACGTAAAAGGATATCCTTCCTCTCAATATAACAGGTTATAGTATTATCATCAATATCTATATTATTTGCTTTAATCGTTTCTATACATTTTAAAGAACGAAGATTGTATACCGACAAGGTCTTACATCCGTCGACATAATAAGTAAGATACAAAATATCACCGTAATTATTTGTCGAAACCAAAAAATCACTTGCTCGAATAGGTAATTCAATTATATTGTAACCGCTGTCAGATTCAATGGATATATAATTATGACCATCTTTATATACCGAAACAAGTCCGTTAGTCATATCGAAAGCAAAGGTATGCTGTAAGAATATTTGTAGCTCATAATTATGTTTTTTAATAAATAGAAGAGCGACTTTATCATCAATCAATATATCGAAATTGTTAGAGATAATACTTAAGTCATTACATGCTATAAATGAATCAAATGGAGTAATTCCGTCAGTAATACATAAAAAATCCACCCTTTCCCCATTCTCTATATTATATCGGTCAAGATAACAACCGTTGATAAGTATTTTAAAATCGACAAAGTGTAATTCCATATATAATTGTATGAAATAAATTGTGGATAAATAACATAGTCGTGTTTTTGAAGGACGTAGTTTTTGATGCAAATAAATATTACAATCCAAGATACGGCTCGGTTACACCTCACAATGTTTACGCAGTTCGACTACAAACCTCGCTTTTCGCTCATTATGACTGACAAAAAAAATGACGCAGGATATAAAGCAATATAACTGCAACTACTGCTATATGTAGTAAAATAGTTTATGCTAACGCTAAGTGTGTTTAATAACTATGTCTTGAAGGTATATTAATGTATTACAAAAAAAGAAGCAGACCATTAAGATCTGCTTCTTTTGATTATTAGTTTTTATTATCTGTTACCCCAAGGATTGGAGCCGTTTTCTTTTACGAGCTTTGTCTTGATATATCCTTGTGCTTTTAGTTCATCATCACTGAACATTTCGGGAGCATAGTTGTTGTTTTCAACATCACGCTGTTTCAATTCGTAATTAGATGCTATCATTGTAATCAATTCCTTAGCATACTTGACGGAACGACCACTTCTTACCTTTAACTTGGTAGGAGTTTGAGCATACTTACTTACATCATTAACGCTCTTATGGTGATACTTTTCAGGTAACTCATAGGGGTTCAATGCGAGATACAATATCAAGGACTTACCCTTAACAACTATCTTACATACCTTTTTTCTACCTCTATTGATTGAATCATATGACCAACTGATACGAGAGTTAACACCCTTGAAGGATAATGCGAAATTCTTGATTTCGTTATAGTTAGCCTTCAATGCGTCGTCAGCTTGTGATAGACGAGCAGTGAAGCTTCTATCAAGCATTTCTACCATTAAAGGTTCTGCATCGATAGCGACAGCATCAGCGTCGATTCCAATACCGATATTAGCATCTATATCTACATTTTCGGGTTCACTTGAATCATTGCTTTCGTCAGACTCGGATCCTTCTTCTACTTCTTCGTCAACAGGCTCGTCTTCTACAATCTCATCTACAGGTTCAACTACTGTTTCTTCGACGGTTTCTTCAACAAGCTCTTCAACAGGTTCTTCAACAGGTTCTTCAACAAGCTCTTCGACTTGCTCTTCTTCAACAGGTTCTTCAACAACTGCTTCGGGAGTTTCTTCTACAGGAGCTTTCTCTGCCTCGTCTACAATATCTGCTGTTACTTCTTCTGCATTCTCTTGAGGAGCGTCCTCAACCGGCTCGTTGTTGTCATCTTCGGGCTTGTCATCGGTTGGCTTATTCTTCTTTCTACGAAGTACAAGTATTATGATAACAATTATACATACGACGAGAAGAACGGAAAGTACGATTATTGCAATGATCAGAGGCCAATTATCCTTTTCTTCAAGATCTTTCAATTCAAGAGTGGAGTATATTGAGAATCCATTGGTTGTAAACTCGACATTTTCACCAACTATGGTAGCGCTGATAATCTCGATAGAACCGTCATCCTTGATATGAGCGATTGCAATACTATCTTCGCTCAAACCTCTATACTCTTCGGGAAGAGGTAATGTTACCTTAAAGGTACCGTCAGCCTTCTTCTCAACCTTAGAACCGTCTTCAAAGTGAATATCATAAGCTGAAATGATATTTACTTGCTTATCGGAGAACATCTCCTTAATCTTAGCAATTTGTTCTTCGGTAAGATCAACAAGCTTTGATGATAATACATAATCTGTAGGTAATGATCCGCTGATAATCTCTAATTTGATTCCGTTTTCGCCATCAAACTTTGAGCCTTCGCCTTGTTGAGAAGGAGCTTTAGCTACGATCACCCAATTCAACTCAAACTTGCCATCACCGTCAAGTTTATAGTTATTGTTCTTTAGGGTTACTTCCACAACTGCCTTATATGAGCCTACTTCGGTTGCCTTAAATGTTCCGCTCTTACTTACTGTATAATCATCAGCACTCAATTCAACACCATTGAATAGAACTTTAACGACTACATTAACAGCCTGTTCACTTCCGTTATAAGATAACTGTGACTTATAATCCCAATTAACTACTACATTTACGGGAGCCTTTACAATCTCATATTCAATTGAAGGAATATTCTTCAAGCTGTAGTTACCGTCAATATAGGATGCAGAAATCTCGTATTTACCAACCTCGATCAACTCGATAGGTAAAGTAGTTTCTTTTCCGTTTACGGAGTAAGATAAACCGTTAAGAACTAAGCTCTTTTCTGCTTGTGATAAACTTGTCTTAGATAGGTCAAGATTGATTATCTTCTTAGCACCGTATTCATTGTTTTCGGGACAGATCCATTCAGCCTTAGTAAGATCTAATACCTTAGCATTAACAATAATAGTATTTTCTAATGTCCATTCTCTATCATTGCTACCCTTTACAACATAGTTTTTACTCTTTAAGGAGAACTTAGCCTTAACGCTATATTCACCTACGTTGAGATTTGCAAGATTACTAATCTGATTATCGCCATTATAGTAACTATATTGAACGGCAGTGAAATAATTACTGTCTACAGAGTAGCTAACACTGATTCTTTCACCGTATACGAATACATATTCAGCATCCCATCTTGACGGAGCATCGATTTCCTTGGGGGAGATAGTCCATTTAAGTGATGCAGGAGAACCGCTCAGCTTATAGTTACTATTATTTAATGTTACAAGAACAACTGTATTATATTCACCGCTTTCCTTAGCAGACTTAACGCCGTTAATTGTATAAGTGTAATCGGATTCAGGTAAATTAATCTCACCACTCTTAACGCTTACTACAATATCTAACTCGTGGTCATTACCGTCATATTCGATTGGATTCGAATAGTTCCAGTTAACATTTACATTAGCATCGGCCTTTTGAATGGTCAAAACATGAACAAGTGTAGGAGGTACAATCTTATAGTTATCGTCAGTACCAACTATTTCTGCCTTGATAGTATAAGTACCGGCGTTAACGAATGATAACGATTCACAAGCCTCATTATTGACCTTATAGGAGATACAAGACAATACATAAGCCTTTTCAGCATCGCTTAGTTCAACATCGTCAAGAGATAACTTAACTTCCTTAGCTTGACCGTCATAAATAGGTGATTCGGGAGCTACCCACTTAGCATCACCCAATGCAAGTGTCTTAGGAGATACAACGATATCTACTGTATAATTCCAGCTGCGTTGACCATCAGCGGTTACATAGTTATCGCTATTAAGACCGAAGGATGCGGTTACTGTATAGTTACCTACATTCCATACGAAATCATCTGCAGAAATATCGATAACATTTTCACCTTGTTTATATGTGTATTCGATATCGGTATAAGCATATTTAACAGAAGCAGGAATTCCTCTATATTCAGCATTTATACTGTTACCAAAAATCGCTCTATACTGTGCTGTCCACTCATTAGGAGCACTTACAATCTTAGGAGTAATAGCAATATTTGCAGAAACAGTCCAACTGCGTTGACCGTCAGCAGATGCGTAGTTAACATTATTCAATTCAAAGGATGCACTTACTGTGTAGTTACCTACATTCCACTCATATCCCTCGATATCGATAACATTTTCGCCTTGCATATATGTATATACGATATCAGTATAAGCATATTTGTTTTCTTTAACGATTCCATCGTATGAAACAACTACATTTTTACCGTATACAAACGAATAATCCTTATCCCAAACTACGGGAGAAGCAAACATCTTAGGAGCAATAGAAACGGTTACATCGTCACATTTTACGGATACACCGCTATTGATATCGGTTACAACTAAACCGTAAACACCGGAATCGGCAACAACGCTTACAGAGATACTATCAGATGTATTATCCAAAAGCTCGCCATCCTTATACCAAGCATAAGAATACTCAGAACCATCAAAGCCGTCTACAACAGCATATAAGGTATGAACTGTATTATCGTCATAAACAACATCGATATCGCCGTCAATACTTGCGGAAAAATCGTATACAGGAACAAGAACGATATTATCGTTAGGCATAGCAACGATTTCGTCACTTTCACCCTTAACTGTCCAGTAAAGAATGTCATAGCCGTCTACAGAGTCTAATCTTGCCAATTTTGTGATAACTTCGGCATTAACGCCCTCGGGAAGTAATCCGCTCGAAACGATCTCACCCTTGACCTCATAGTCAACTCTATTGAGAGCAGGTACATTTATATTTGCATACAAACCGATATTCAATTCGGACTTATCAAGTAAAACGGATGCATTTTCAACATAACCTGCAATATTTTCAAAGCCGTATCTTCTAATTAAATTAGCAACTCTTGAGAAGATGTTACCAAAATCAACGGTATAGTCGCAATCGATAACGAAGCTGTCGCCGTCGGAAAGATCTAATACAGACTTATTAGTAGCAGCATTGGGGAGTAACTCGATCACTCTCTCATAATATCTAATTGCAGTGTCATAAAATCTTTCGGAATTTTCAAAACGATCTAAGTAAGAAACAATCTTACCATTGATATCGCATTGTTCACCAAGAATAGCTTCACGAATATATTCAGCATCGTATTTAGCCCAATCGATTCTATTGATTATATCAAGCAATCTTTCTGCAAGATTATTGAGTGTAGCCGATTCGGTAATTCTATTAGCACCGGGAACATTTTCAACCAACCAGTTCTTTACGGAATCAAGAGAAATGTTTTCAACTCTCTCTATCTTAGGAACAACGAAGTTATATAGCTTTGTGATAAGGCTATCAATGGTAGTCTCGGTAAATTCGTGTCCTATAAGCTTAGTAGCATAAGAACCGAAGTAGTAGTTCATATACTCGGCATTATAGATATTGGAAAGCCAATATTTATAATCAATATCCTTCAAGAAATCAATAGCGTTTTGAAGTTCAACCTCGCTAAGTGATTTATCAAATAGATCGAAAATGATCTCTTTTTGAGAATCGGTAAAGCTGGAAGAATTATAGAATTTTCTCAAAGCCTTTGAGAAGATCTCGGGAACATCCATTTCAACAGCAACATTGGAGCCGTTAACTGAGACAGAAAGGTTATTAGCAACCTTACGAGCTAATGTTTGGATAGCAGATACATCACCGAACAAACCAAACTTAACATCGAAGTCCAATGCACCGAATGTAGTATCAACTGTGATATTCCAATCGATTAATGATTTAAGCTCTACGCTCGACATTTCGGCAAATTCACCGGGTAATGGAAGCTCGGCAAGAATAGCCTTTACTCCACCTAAACGCAAGCCGTCTATAGAAGAATATAAAGCATTACCGTTAATGGAAATCTCTTTAACAGCACCGATAAGCTGCTTAATAGAAATAGAAGGAGTACCGCCGTTAACCTGAACATTTTCT
Source organism: uncultured Christensenellaceae bacterium (assembly GCA_964619685.1). Classification (GTDB taxonomy): domain Bacteria; phylum Bacillota; class Clostridia; order Christensenellales; family CAG-1252; genus RUG14300. The sequence goes on along the minus strand of CAZUET010000094.1, from coordinate 783 downwards.
ACACGCTCAGCTACCTTGTTACTTGCTTGCTCTTTCTTTGCTTCCCATTCGGTTTCGTCAAAGTAATCGCCTAATTCGTTTTTAGCATCCTCTACTGCTGATTCGTAAGCTTCGTCAACTACCTCTTGGATAGCAGATTGAATCTTATCATATTCGGCTTGGATGTCTTCGATCTCGTCCTTCTTTGACTCGATATAGCTACCGATAGCATAGTCGATAAGAATATCATATTCGCCATCGATATACTTTTGGAATTCGTCAGCAGTACCTAAGCGGTCAGTGACATAATCCTTGAATTGACTCATCAATTCAGAACTATTCCAATCAAATGCAGAAGGATCTACTGTACCGGGATCAAAGCCTTCGGGAAGATCCATTGCCAGAGATATACCGCCGTTAGCATTCAAAATACCGTTAGCGATAATATCACGGATAGCAGATACGACCTTACTACCGAAATTTTTAACATCGGATGTAGAAATACTCTTATAATCGTTAAAGTCACCGTTAATCAACAACTCGATACCCTGAGTCGAATATGTAATATGGAAAAACTTATTCGAAATCTGAGTTTCGGCAGCGGCAACGGGCATATCGGAATTATTACCTACCGTAGCAACACAGCATACGGCAACAGTAACAAAAACGAGTGCCATTACGATCAACGTCAATTTTTTGCCAAATTGTTTCATAAAACTATCTCCTAAATAAATTTATGCTGCACATTTATGCAATACAAAAATGCATTACAAAAAACTATAGTAGTGCATTATGTATTAATAT
>CAZUET010000093.1:0-7092 GCA_964619685.1 uncultured Christensenellaceae bacterium | reverse complement strand
CAATTATACAGTTTTAGTTTAATTAACAATGTTTAATCAAAACTTTTTATGTTTATTGATATTGTAATTCTCTCAAAAATATTATATAATTGTATATAGATGATCTTTGTAGGAGGATACCATGAACGATTATAAATTCTATATCAAATACAGAGTAAACGGTACTCTTTACGGTACGTCCAAGGAAAAATGCGTTCACTATACATTAGAGCACGCATATAGTGATGATCGTATAAAGGTGATCATTAAGCCTAAGAATAATGTAAAAATGGAGCTTGTAGAGGTTAAGCTCTCCCTTGAGCGTGAATTCGATAACAAGGACAGATTCTTTTCTAACGGATTTCAAGCTTGGACAACTTCTAAGGAGTATTCTAAGTTTGACAAGAATAGAAGAATCAATCAAACTTATAAGGCTATAGACATATTATCCTCATACGCAGCATCACCCGGTGATTATTTATTTACTGAGGATGAAAAAAAGATCGGATGTTTCCATAGCTGGACCTATACATATATAAGAAATGGTAATAATGTCGAATTACTCGGTTCGCTATCCGACCGTTTCGCATACACTCTATTCAAGGTCAATATGAACTCTAACAAAATCGATATTCTTAAGGATGTAACAGGAAAAACTATTAATTCTGATACTACTTTATTCGATATAGCTCGTTTTGTAGGTGAATATGACAAAGTATTTGATCAATACTTTGCTTTAATGCATATCGCTAAGCCCAGAATCGACCATATGAGCGGTTATACATCCTGGTATAACTATTTCTCCAATATAAATGAAGATATCATACTAAGAGATCTTGATGGCTTAGATAGAGTATCAAATAATGTCAGTGTTTTTCAGATCGATGACGGTTATCAAGTCGCTACAGGCGATTGGATGGAAAATGAACACTTTCCTCACGGTCTTAAGTATATAACCGATCGTATACACGATAAAGGGTATATTGCTGGACTATGGTTAGCCCCATTCTCTGTATCTAAAAAATCAAGTATTTATAAAGAACATAAGGATTGGTTAATTAAAAACGAAATGGGTAAGCCTATGCTAAACGCTATGTCGTGGGGCGGAGGTTACTCAATGGATATCTACATTCCGGAAGTTAGAGAATATATCAAGTCTGTTTTTAAGAGAGTTTTTGATGAATGGGAGTTTGATATGGTCAAGCTCGACTTTCTCTATTCCGAAGCAATTCTACCAAGAAACAATAAAACAAGGTCCGAGATAATGTATGATGCAATGGAGTTCTTGCGTGAATGTGTCGGTGATAAGATAATGCTTGGCTGCGGTGTACCGCTTGCTCCTTGCTTCGGTATTGTAGATGCTTGTAGAATCAGTTGCGATGTGGATATAAAATATTCTGATAGCTTGTATAGATTCTTGAACTTCAATAAGGAAACGCCAAGTGCAATCAATGCAATTACAAGTACGATTTTCCGCAGACATTTAAATGGAAGAGCATTTATAAACGATCCCGATGTTTTCTTCCTTAGAGATATAAACATCAAATTTACAGAAGATCAAAAGCTGTTATTGGGGTTTATAAATAATCTACTTGGGAATGTACTCTTTATATCAGATAATGCCGCTGATTTTTCAGTTCAAAAAATAGATATATTGAATACCTTTTTCAAAAAGACAACTCATAAGATCATAAGAGCCGAATATATCGATAAAAACAACATGCAAATTGATTTTAGCGATAATAACACGGTAAGAAGCCTAAAATTTAATATCAAAACAGGAGAATCAAATGTCCGAGAACTATTAGGACTATAATAATATGAAATATAATATTTGTGTTACTACCGCATTCGGTATAGAAGCGGTCACTAAAAGAGAATTATCAAAGCTCGGATTTGATAATGTACCTGCGAACAAGGGTATGTTCTCATTTTACGGAAACGAGATCGATATAGCAAGATGTAATATGTTTTTAAGAACAGTTGAACGAGTATATATCAAGCTTGGAGAGTTTCCCTGTTCCGATTTTGATCAACTATTCGAGGGCGTTTCTGCTATTAATTGGGCAGATTATGTCAATTTCGAAGGACAAGTCATAGTTAACGGAAAATGCGTAAATAGCGTTATTTACGGTGTTTCAGCATGTCAGTCTATCATCAAAAAGTCAATTGTAGTCAAATTATGCAAAGGACACGGCACTAATACTCTTCCTGAAAAAGCCGAAAGGTATAAGGTAGAGTTTTCAATTATTGATAATATATGCTCTATTTACTTAGATACTTCGGGTACCGGGTTACATAAGCGTGGATATAGAGAGCTTGTAGGTGAAGCATCTATTAAAGAAACAATGGCAGCAGCAATTCTTCAGCTTTCCGTATTCAATCCTGATAAAGATTTTGCCGATCCGTTTTGCGGAAGCGGTACATTTCCCATAGAGGCATGTATGCTTGCACTAAACATTGCGCCCGGAATCAACCGTTCATTTGATTTTGCCGAATGGAAAACAATTGATGGTAACCCATATCAAACTGCTTTAGAGGAAGCACACGATATTATAAAGCACGATAAAGATGTCAGGATCGCAGGATATGATATAGATAAAAATGCAATAAAATTATCAATGCATCATGCCGAAAAAGCCGGAGTGCGTGAACACATCCATTTTCAACAAAGAAATGCCCTCGACTTTTCATCTCATAGGTCATACGGTGTTATTTGCACAAACCCGCCCTATGGGGAAAGGTTATTAAATGAAAAAGATGCAAGTGAATTAATGAAAGAATTTGCTAAAACATTTTATAAGCTTAATGATTGGTCATTATATCTTATTACCGCTCTTCCCGGATTCGAGTATGCATTCGGAAAAAGAGCAGATAAAAACAGAAAGCTATATAATGGCAAAATCGAGTGCAGATTATATCAATACTTAGGCAAAAAACCACCGAAAAACAATGATCAAGGTTAATAACGATTGGGACGAAATACTAAACAGAGAATACAATAAGGACTATTATCAAAAGCTAAGAACTGTATTGGCAAACGAGTATAACAAGTATACCGTTTTCCCGGATATGTATAATATATTCAATGCTTTTAAATATACACCATACTCTAATGTAAAAGTTGTAATATTGGGACAAGATCCTTATCATAACGTCGGTCAGGCACACGGCTTAGCTTTTTCTGTACAGCCCGATGTAGATATTCCGCCGTCATTAAAGAATATATTCAAAGAAATGCATGATGATATAGGATTTACCATTCCCGACAACGGTTGCTTGACAAGGTGGGCTGAAAACGGTGTGTTCTTACTTAATACATCATTAACAGTGAGAGCTCATTCCCCCAATTCACATAAAAATATAGGATGGGAAACCTTTACCGACAATATTATATCTGAGCTTAATGATAGAAACGATCCAATAGTATTTTTACTTTGGGGTTCAAATGCAAGATCAAAAGCAAAGCTGATTACGAACGATAAACATCTTGTTTTACAAGCACCGCATCCAAGTCCTTTATCCGCATATAATGGTTTTTTCGGTTGCAAGCATTTCAGTAAAGCTAACGACTTTTTGAAAAGTATCGGTAAAAGCATAGACTGGAGTTTAACATGATAATAAAGGAACATGATAAAATAATAATAAAGGATGAGTTTTTTGATCCTAAAGAAACTTGTACATGTGGTCAGCTTTTCCGTTATCGCGAGGAAAACGGAGTTTGGTATATCAATTCAAAAGATAAGCAAGCAAAAATAACATCTGAATGTGGTACATGCGTTATTTATGGCGATAGTGATTATTTTTATAATTATCTCGATTTGAATAACGATTACACTTCGATTAACGAAGAACTTAATAATAAACCGCTTGTAAATAATGCACTATCTTCAATTAAGGGTATAAGAATTCTTAGACAAGATCCATTGGAAACTATAATTTCATTTATCATAAGTGCAAATAATCATATACCGAGAATAAAAGGTATTATTGAAAGAATATGTACTTCATTAGGCGAATATATAGACGGTTATTATACATTTCCTACAATAGAAAAATTAAAAAGTACCGATAAAAGCTTCTTTAGAGATATAGGTTGCGGTTATCGAGACGAATACATATATAATACGATTTCAGCGATTGCAAACGGAGAATTCGATATTAATAAACCCTATTCTATGGATACAGACAGCGCTAAATCATATCTTATGCAATTATACGGAGTTGGTCCTAAGGTTGCAGACTGTATTCTATTATTCGCATATCAAAAGTATGATGTGTTCCCTGTGGATACTTGGATAAAAAAATTATATTTTAGGTTATTTCCTCAAAGGCCTTTAAAAACTGATACTAAAAAAATGCGAAGGGAATTAGTCGATACATACGGTAAATATGCCGGTATCGCTCAGCAATACCTATTCTACTCAATAAGAGAGGAGTAAGACAAAAAGCATCTATACAACAAATGACGGTATAGATGCTTTTATTATGTCCTACTTTAAATAAAATAAAAAGGGAAGATATCGAAAAATCTCTTCCCTTATAATTAACAAACAGAACTATTTATTAATTCTCTTGTACTTTTTGCTAACATTAGCCTTAACATTATATTTCTTTTTCTTGGGCTTAGCTTCGCCTACAGAACCGTCCTTACTTGGAGCTGCAACATAAGAATTCTTATTCTCTTTACGCTTAAATACGGACTTACGGATAGAAACATATACGCTTGGAGCAATTACCAATGAGTCAAATGCACCGAATGCCAAACCGAAGATAACAGGTAAACAGAATTCTCTTATAGAATCAACACCTAAGATTGTTAACATAACAACGGTGATCAATGTAGTGAAGGTAGATGCCAAAGATCTTGTCAAGGTTTCACCTACAGCCTTATCGACTTCTTCACCGATATTATTATAATTCAAGTTACCTGCAGAAGCCTTTACATGTTCACGAACTCTATCGAATACAACGATGGTATTATTGATTGAGTATGCAACGATAGTAATAATAGCTGCTACAAAGTTTGTATTTACAGGTACATGGAAGATGATAGTACAGCATATCATAGCAAGAACATCCATGAATAATGCAATAACTGCGGAAATACCACTCCAGAACTCAAATCTAATAATGATATAAACAAGTATAACAGCCCAAATTACCACGATAGCAATGATAGCAGATTTCAAAAGCTTTTGAGCTGATGTAGCACTAATTGCCTGAATAGCAATATTATCTGCGGCTGTGATACCCTCTTCCGTAAACTCTCTAACGATTTCATCAGAAATTGCTTGGTTAACATCTTGAATATCTGTATGACCGTTTTGATACTTGATATAAATACCGGTTTCAACGCCCGATCCTGTCTTTTGAGGAGCACTACAGTCAAATTGTGCACCATTATCACTTGCAACCTTATTGATGATATTCAACAATCTATTACTGTAAGATTGGAACTCGGCATCGCTTAGATCTTTACCGAATGAAACTGTAAGTGAACTACCGCCTGTAAAGTCCAAACCAAGATTGATACCCTTACCAAAGTCATTATTGGTCAATGCAAAGATCGAGAACATTATAACTGTAACAAGAACCAAAATTATAGGTACGAATATCCACATTTTGAACTTGTTAGCAACCTTTACCTTACTGCTTAAATTATCGAGCTTATTCACTAATTTCATTTTCAGCTCCTTCTGCCTCGATTACAGGCAAATTGAATTTTGAAGCGATATTTGCACCCTTCTTATAAGCTAAAGCGTAAATAGCGTATACAAGAACTCTGGTAACAAGCATTGCAGTGATTAAGGAAATGATAACACCAATCATAAGTGTGATAGCAAAGCTCTTAATTGCGGAACCGCCAACGAAAAGCATTACGATACATCCGATGATAGTAGTAACATTACCGTCGATGATAGCGGGAGCAGCCTTATTAAAGCCTGTCTTGATAGAAGCAAGAATAGATTTTCTATGTGCTTCTGAATCCGCATCTTGAGCGCTCATAATCACATTCGTTTTCTTATATTCATCTCTTATACGGGCAAATACTACGATGTTAGCGTCAACAGCCATACCTATCGAAAGGATGATACCTGCTATACCCGACATTGTTAACTGCACCCAAGGGAATATTGAAAGGAAGAAGATATAGAATGTAGCATAGATCAACAAAGCTAAGCTGGAAGCCACACCAAGTAATCTATAGAATACAAGCATGAATACGATAACGAGAGCAAGACCAACTAAACCTGCGATGATACTTCTATTCAAAGCATTAGCACCAAGAGTAGCTGTGATGGTATTACTTTCAACTAATTGCAACTCGACATCGAATGCACCTGCTTGAATTTGAGTAGCCATTTCATAAGCTTGATCATAAGTATAACCACCTTCGATTACAGCCTTACCATCCGAAATTACAGCATTAACTGTAGGACTCATAACGCATTCGCCATTGATCCAAATACTGATGGTCGAACCTTTACGCTCTTCTGTTGCAGCAGCAAACTTTTTAGCACCGGCTGAAGTAAACTCAAGCGCAACTACATAAGCACCATTATTATTTAAAGATACATATGCATTTTCAACATCTTCACCGGTTACATAAGGAGTAGAAGTTAAGCTTTCGCCCTCTTTTTCTTTACGGAACTCAAGCTGTGCAGGGCGTCCGATAAGTGTAAATATCTCTTCGGGATCGTCTACATCAGGAACTTCGACTCTGATTCTATTATTATTATCTTCAAGTGAAACTACCGCTTCGGTATAACCTTTTTCGAAAAGCATACTTTCAAGAGCGTTAGCAGTACCTTCCATTCTCGTTGCGAGATCGGCAGTATCGGTTGCTTTCGGCTCAAATACAGCGTAAACGCCGCCTACAAGGTCCAATCCTAAGGATATATTTCTGGGATATGCATAATAGTCATATACACCCAACTCGCCGTTATCGAATGATACGAAAGCGAAGAAGGTACCAAGCACTATTAGCACGCAAAATATGGATAAAACCACAATTGCCGTTGACTTTTTCACAAAAATGCCTCCTGTTTGTTAATACATGTTTCTACCGACCAAACGGGCAGTATAAAAACATTCTTTATTATTATATAT
>CAZUET010000092.1:0-7118 GCA_964619685.1 uncultured Christensenellaceae bacterium | reverse complement strand
TCTATTTAGTGCCAATTCACATAAAAACGATGTGCTTTTAGAAGCGATATTGGAGTATTTTACCAAGTAATGAAGAAAGGATTTGTCTACAAATTGATGTATGGTAAGGGTAATGCCGAGGATTTTGACAGCAATAAACTGCCATCAAATAGGGTTCGTCAACTCTTTGTTATTTTTCGCACCCGTTTCAATGCGTTGCTTATCACCAATCTTCTCTGCGGGGTGTTTTGGCTACCGCTATTGGCTTGGGATCTGTATAGCGGATGGGCGGTCAGCGAGTTTGTTCAAGGAATGGAGCCTGTGGAGCATTTTTCGCATCTTATTAACTTATCCCTATTTCAATACGGCGTGGATGCGCTATTGATGATGGTTGCATTTATTGGTCTGTCCGGTGCATTTTATGTAATCCGCAGACTGTTTTGGGGGCAACCCGTTAAGCCGTCCGCAGACTTTTTTAAGGGAGTCAAGGATAGCTGGAAACAGTTTGCTATGATGGGCTTAGTAGTTGGCTTGATAGTGTTATTCTTGCAATATTTTGCGTCGACTGCATTGCTTACTATGACTGAGGAAAACTCATTTTTCTGGATTGTATCGATATGCTTATGCTGTGTTGCAGGGGTGTTGCTTTTGGCTATTACCGCTATGGCTTTAGCACATTCATCGCTATATAATGTTAAGTTTGGTAAGCTTATAGCGAATAGTGCCGTTTTGACCTTTAAGAAATTACTCACTTCACTTGGTGTATGTATATTGAGCGTACTGCCCTTTGTTGTGTGCTGGTGCTTGCCGTGGATAATAGCTAAGATAGTGGTCGCTTGCGTTGTGTTGACTGTCGGAATATACTATGCAGTATCTCTGCAAACCGCATTTTGTCTTAGCGTATTCGATAAATTTATCAATAAGACAGATTATCCTGATTTTGTTGATCTTGGCTTGCGTAGTGGTAAAAATATACTTGATTTAGAGTCGGTAGACAAGGATACTGCTTTTATCGAAAAAGATGACGATATATTGGACGAGCTACCTGTATTTGTTGATGAGGATGACGAGGCTTCTTCGGAAGATAACGAGGTGGACAGTCAATGAAAATAGTATCGAAATATCTAAAAAAAGTATATGACAAGGGTGCATATGGACTTCGTGATGCGAACGTAGATATTGAAAGCGGTGAATTTGCCGTCATTGTCGGCGAATCGGGTTCGGGTAAATCCACTCTGTTAAGACTTATTGCAGGATTAGATAAGCCTACGGCGGGTGAATTGTATCTTGACGGTCTGCTTGCAGATTCAATACCTGCTAAGGATAGAAATATCTCTATGGTATTTCAAGAATATGTACTCTATCCAAAGTTTACCGTTTGGGAAAATATTGCGGTTGCCCTGGAACGCTATCACCTTACCAGAGAGGAAGAGGACTTAAGAATCCGTAAGATACTCAAAACTTTCGATCTGGTGGATGTAGCTGGACAGCTTCCTAAGGTGCTATCGGGTGGACAACAGCAAAGAGTTGCTCTTGCTCGTGCGGTAGTAACTAAGCCAAAAGCTATCTTGTTTGATGAACCGTTATCTAATATTGCCGAAAAGCAAAGGATAAATTATATCACATATATCAAGGAGCTAAAAAAGCAATTACCGAATGTAACTTTCGTATATGTTACCCATAATCTAATGGAAGCGTTTATGCTTGCCGATAAGCTGATAGTGATGAGTGACGGACGAATACTTCAACAGGGGAAACGGAATTTTGTGATGGAAAATCCATATTCCGAAGAGGTTCTATTTACCTTATCGCCCGAAGCCGAGAGAAGCAATTATGGTATATACAATATTTTTACCGATACAGTGCAAGCCTTTGACTCTAACGGTGCGATCGGCTTACAGCCTCAAACACTATTTCTGAAAGGTAGCTATGACGGATGTATACTTAGGTTTCTTGAATTTACCGAAGCGATGGACGATAACTTTAATTATCGATTCATTGGAGATTGTGGTAATATTTTAGTCGGAATACCGACCGAACGCATTCATTGGCAAGCGGTTGTAGGTGATATCAAAATACCTGCCGAAAGAGTGTCAGAAAAAGAATTAAGGCTATCGGACGGCTCCATGCTCTATATGTATGATACAGTGGGCTTTGACGGATACATCGCATTTGCAAAAAATTCGATTGAGCTGTATTCGTTAGATGGTAATAGGTTAACAGCACATTATCGTGTCTATACCAATTACTGTAATGCCTTCATTCATAAAAGGTCGATAGCACTCCCTTGCGGTAAAATATACCATGGCGGTATAGATGCATCGGGTAAAGCCTCTGTAACATTTGGAAAAGGTGTGTATGCAGTACCGTCTAAGAAAAAGGGTATCAAGGTCAAGCGTTGCCTTGATGAAGAGATTTTTGGCGATAAAAAACTATGCTATTGCTATCTTAAAGGTTTTGACCGCTATGTAGCAATATATGTAAAAGCTGACAATCCTTATATCCAAAATACAAGACTCGATATAGATGTTAGTACTGTTGATATTTACAAAAAATAACAACTAAAAATAAAAACAAGGAGATAAAAAAAGTGAAAAATAAGCATATGTCATGTTATATTCCCGATTATCCTCGTCCTCAATTTGTTCGTAGACAATGGACGAATTTGAATGGAAAATGGGATTTTAGCTTCGATGACGGTAAAACGGATAAGTCGGGCTACGCCAATGGCTTTGTTGCCGACCAAGAGATCATCGTTCCTTTTGCTTATCAATGTCCGGCAAGCGGAATTGGTGATCCTGCTCAACACCCCACCGTATGGTATCAGCGTGATATAGCTGTAGACTTTACAGGGGAACAAAGTGTTTTGCTTCACCTTGAAGGAAGCGATTACCGCACAGAGGTTTTTGTTAACGGTGTATCTTGTGGCGTTCAGTTAGGTGCATATCACCGCTTGACCTTCGATCTTACCGAAGCTTGCGTTGTCGGAAAAAATAAGCTCGTTATTAAGGTAGATGATAGCTATGATGCTGCTATTGCCCGTGGTAAACAGCGTTGCTTGGATGTAGACTATGGTTGTTTCTATGTAGGCGTTTCGGGACTTTATAAGACCGCTTGGATGGAGATTGTTAATAAACAAAGAGTAGAGTCGTTTAAGCTTACGACCGATTCTAAGCTCAATGTATTGTCTGCAGAATTTGAATGTGTACTTCCTGAGGATGACGCATACTTTATCGAGCACGAGGTTAGATTGACAAGCACTGTTCTTTATGACGGCGTTAAGGTTGCCGAAGTAAGCACAAGAGTGGTCGATACATTACCGGCTCATAATATTTGGCTTGGTAAGGAACAACATCTTTGGGATGTATTGGCACCCGAATTGTATGACTTTAATGTAGTATTGACTGTTGACGGCATCGTTTGTGATAAGGTCGAGAGCTACTTCGGTATTAGAGATATCGAATTTGATGACGGAATTATTAAGCTAAACGGAAAGCCGTTATATCAAAAGCTCATTCTTGACCAAGGCTACTGGGAAGAAACTAATCTTACACCGCCTTCTGAAGATGCACTTATTAAGGATATCGACGATATGATTGCTATGGGCTTTAACGGATGCCGTAAGCACCAAAAGCTCGAGGATGAACGCTTCTTATATCATGCCGACATAAGAGGTTACATTGTATGGGGTGAAATGCCTTCATCATATATGTATATTTGGGACGGAAAATATACCGCTCCTCAAACTCCAAAGGCAAGAGAACAGTTTGCTCGTGAATGGCGTGATGTAGTTTTACAGCAATACAACCACGCTTGTATACTTTGCTGGGTACCGATTAACGAAAGCTGGGGGGTAGACGATATTCTTTTCGATAAGGCACAACAAGAATTTGCTAACGAACTATATTGTATCGCTGCGGAAATCGACGAAATGCGTCCTATCATATCCAATGACGGTTGGGAGCATACCATTTCCGACTTCTTGACCATTCATCATTATACCCAAAGCGGAGATGAGCTGAGAGATTTCTTTAGAACTCCCGAAAAGTGTGCACAAAGAGTATATGACGGTCACTTCAAGGGTGCCTTTGCCGACGGCTACGAATATGACGGTCAGCCTATCATAATGTCCGAGTTTGGCGGAACATCATTTGTAAAGGACCTTGAAGGCAATAAGTGGGGTTACGGTGAAGCAGTTAAGAGCGATGAAGAGTTTGTTGCAAGATTCCGTTCACTTATCGAAGCGATCTATGCAAATAAACATATTCAAGGCTTCTGCTATACTCAATTATCCGATGTATATCACGAGGTAAACGGTTTGATGACTTTTGATAGACAGCCAAAGATCCCCGTTGAGATTATTAGATCTATCTTAGACAACGGTCCCAAAAACGACTAATTAATACGCAATAAAACCAATCGTTTTACAGTGAAAAGCTAAATAAAAAAATAGATTAATTCTTTTCATAATACATAAAGACCGCATCTTGTTACCATTCCCCGAGTGCGGTCTTTTATTGTGAATATAAAAAAAAAGAAAAAGTAAACAATCACTGTAAACAACTTGCAGAAAATGAGATGACTATTCCAAAAATCCTGTAATTTTCCTGTTTTGTTACTTATTATTCTTGAAACTATTTTGATTCAAAAATCAACCAAGAAAAACGAGGATATAAATACATCATTTCTAATATTTTCAACGTTTTTCGGTGAGATTGTTTCAATATTTATGAAGTAAATGGAATGTGTTTCTTTTAAATGTTCAAAAATTTTAGAAAACAAAGTGCATTCTATCACGAAAAAACTGAAGCAAATGGCATTTTTTTTGAAAACCTAATAAATTTCATCGAAAAAGTTTCAATTTTTTTGAAATTTATTAAAGTTGCATATTGACAATAGTGGAAAGCGGTGGTAAACTAAAAACGAGGATGGTTTTAAGCCATTTTTATAAAAAATATTTAAGAGGAGAATAACAATGAAAAGAAGTAGAATTATTTTATCAATAATTTTAGTTTTATCTATCGTTATGACCATGTTCTTGGTCGCTTGTAACGATACTCATGAGCACGTTGATGCAAATGTCGATGGAAAGTGTGATGTTTGTGGTGATACAGTTGCTATACCTTCTCACGATCATGAGGATAACGATAATGATAATAAGTGTGACACCTGTGATCTTGCTATGTATTCCGTAGTATTTGCCGATGGTGATAGCGTAATTTCCAGCGTTAAGGTAGTATCCGGTTCAAAGGTTAAGATCCCCGATGCACCCACTAATCCCGATTCAAGATATACATTTGCAGGTTGGCAAGGTATAACCGATAAGGAAATGGAATCAGGTGAAGTCGAGGTATTCAGCTCTAACTTATCTTACAATGTTAAGTGGAATGAGAGCTTTGGTACATCTCGTGTAGTAGAAATTCCCGAAATCCGCTCTTTGGCTGATGTTACCGTTGACGGTATAAAGGATTCTGTATATGATGACGTAACTCCTATCGAGATCTCTTCCGATAGAACAGATGTTACAGCAAAGGCTTACGTTATGTGGAGTAAGGGATACTTCTATGTATTCGTTGATGTTTTGGATAGTTCCGTAAACGATAACGACTCCGTAGAGCTTCGCTTAGAGCTATTACATACCGATAAGTACGCTCCATCCGACTGGGACGGTTCTTGGGGTGCATTCCGTAAGGGCGCTGCAAGTGAAGGTGGTTGGAAACTTAAGAGCGGTTCAGAGTCTACCGAGAAATATATGGAGTACTGGTCACATCTTAATGACGAGCGTAATTCTGTAAGTGGTGTAAGTGTAAGAAATGATAACGGCTATACCGCAGAATGGGTTATCAAGGTAGAACCAGAGGGCTTCGATTCTGTAGAAGAAGATCTAGTTCCTCACATCGGTCAGCAGATCGGTATGGGTATCTTGATCAATGACGAAGGTAACGGCTGGGCAGGTATTGAAAATTTCAACGGATATAACTCCAGTGCAAAGAAATTGACAAATACTTCTCTTGTTGCTAACGGCAAGAATGATCCTAACGCTATCGTTGGTGATGTTAACAGCACTCGTGCTTATTGGGACGAAGAAGATCAAGCTATAAGAGATAGAATGTTCACATCCGGTAGATTTACCGATTATAGCGTTATCTCTGTAGGCGAGAGCAAATTACATGCTTTATGGTCCGAAAGTAAGATCTATATCCGTCCCGTTCCCGGTGAAAATACAAAATCCTTAGTTCTTACAGTTGGTGATGACATTCATACCGTTGACCTTGGTACACCATCCGAAATTGCTATCGCAGGTAGCTATCAGCTTAACGGATTGTTCGATTTTAGTATCAGCTATAAGGATGGCGATGCAGAAGAGGCTACAGTATCTCCTTGCACATTCAAGCTTGTTGCTAACCCCTATAACCGTAATAAACATACTATTTCTAAATTAGACGGTTCTATTACTATTGACGGTGTTAAGGATGAGGCTTATGATGATGCCGGTATCAAGATTGACGTTGTTAGCGAAGGTAATCCTTCTGCAACCGGTGTTGCTTACTTCAAGTGGTCGGAAGAGTATCTATACGTTTTAGTAGAAGTAACCGACAGTGATGTAACGCCTGCAGACAGCCAAAAGGGTGAATCATATAATAATGACTCCGTAGAGCTTTGGATCAATACCTGTCGTGTATTACCTAATGAAGGTTGGGGTGATAACAATAGACCGTATAAAGATTACTGTGGTGAAGGTGGTTTCCGTGTTCAAACTAATAACAATAAGTCCGGTCAACACTGGATGTGGGATTGGGCCGACGGTGTACCTCGCGAGACAGCAGTTGCTATTACAGAGAACGGTTGGACTGTTGAATATAAGATCCACTTCTCTGCATTTGCAAGCGTTGAAAATAAGGTCGGTCAATATATCGATTTGATGGTAAACATCAATGATGATGACGGTAATGACGGTGGTCGTGAGGGTGTTACCAGTATGAATACCTCCGGTGGTGCCGCATGGGATCAACCTTGGGTATTAGATCGTTTTGAGCTTGTTGACTAATAAGCTTAAACACAGTTAATTTTTAACAGTTGAGATTATGAGTTCATAAGGATGGGCTTTATGCCCTCCTTATGAATATTCATTATAAAAT
>CAZUET010000091.1:0-7138 GCA_964619685.1 uncultured Christensenellaceae bacterium | reverse complement strand
AGATCGGAGATTATCTTACGATGAAGAAAACATTTTTTAACATATTAGTTCTAATGATGATAGCGTGCATGCTGTTCACATTTGTGGGCTGTAACACCGATCCAAGCGTAATTCCTCCGGACGGTGGCGACGGCGACGGATCTTTGGTTGCGAAGTATAATATTTACTTCTACACAGGAGATAAGGCAACCCAAGTAAATACAATGAGCGGTATCAAAGCAGGTGAAAAGATATCAAAGCCCGACGATCCAAAAAGGGCAGGATACTCTTTTGGTGGATGGTATACCGATTATGGTACATATCAAAATGCTTTCACCTTTGACACAATGCCCGACAAAAACCTTGTGTTATATGCACAATGGACAGAAGCGGTAAATGCAGACGCTATCAAAGCATATGAGGAAAACCTCGATGCAACGAGTGAAAACGGTCACTTGTACATTCACTATATGCGTTTTGACAACGATCCTAAGGCATATGCAAAAATGAGTACATGGGTATGGCCTAAGGCTTATACAGGCAGAACCTTTAATTGGGATAGGGATGAGAATGGTGAAGTAATAGTGGACGATATAGGCGGAGCTGTATGCGATATCGATATGACCGAGGTCTATGACGATGCCGGTAATGCTGAGAATGAAAGCTTACAATTTTTCAAGGACGGCTCCACTGGTGAGAATTATAAACCCGAGTATGCATTAGATTTTGATAGATATCTCGATTCCGAAATAGGATTCTTGATAGTATACGATGACAGTAAAAGTTCGGGTACTCACTGGACTTCTGACGGTGGTAACCAATACTTTGTTGTTGAGAAGTCCATTCGTGCTAACGGAGCAATCCATATTTTTGCTACACAGGATAATGTGGGCGATTTCGTTTTGAATTTAGCAGATAAGACCGAAATTTCCAATCCTTACGAAAATGACGACGGTACTAATGTATCTATTTGTAATGTCGACAGTTCAAAGGACTTAGGCGTAGTTGCTGATCCTACCGATATTTTCGACACCGTATCGGGTGTAGGCTATCAAATAATGGTAGCATCCTTTGCCGATTCTAACGGTGACGGATATGGCGATATTAGAGGTATCATCAACAATCTCGACTATTTGGAAAAATTAAATATTGATGTACTGTGGCTTACACCTATACAGTATTCCGATTCCTATCACGGCTACGATATAATCGATTATTGTGCGGTAGATCCAAAGTTTGGAACTATTGACGACTATAAAGAATTGCTCCAAAAGTGCCATGAGAAAGGTATGAAAGTCATTATGGACCTTGTGTTGAATCACACATCGGTAAATAATGCGTGGTTCCAAAAATCCGCAAAGATGGTTGAGGAGGACGGAATTAATTATCGTAGCTTCTATCATTGGCGTAATCATACAACAGAAGAGCTATCGGAAAGCTGGTATCAATACAGCGAATACGATTATTCATATTATGCAAAATTTGCGTCGGGAATGCCTGAATTGAACTATGACTATCAACCGACAAGAGATGCTATATTAGGTGTAGCCAAGTTTTGGATGACCTTATTAGGCGACAACGAGGGTGTAGACGGCTTCAGAATTGACGCAGTTAAGCATATCTATATGGCGGATGAGGTGACAGCATCTCCAAGTGATGTTATCATAAAAGATTTTGACGATGCAACCAACACCGATTATAGCAGTAATGTAACTAAGAATATCAACTTCTTCTCATGGCTTATAAGCGAAGCTAAAAAAATCAATCCTAATCTATATATGGTTGGTGAAAACTTTGACGGACATGCTTATAATGTAGCTCCATACTACAAAGCCTTTGACGGAATGCTCGATTTCTATATGTATTATAATCTTGGTCAGCTTGCAGCAGGTCAAGCTTGGGGTAGCGGATTAGCAGGTGAAAATACTTCATCTGACGGTTCTATACCGAAAGGAACAAACACTAATGAATTAAAGGGCGGTGCTTGGAGCTATCTTGGAGCCTTGAATACAGCAATGGATTACGGTAAACAAGTAAGCGGTTCATTATTTACCTCTAACCATGACTTACCAAGACTTATGAACAATGTGGCAGGTGTATTGAATGGTTCTGACTGGGTATCTGGCACGATATCCGGTGCAAATGCGGAAATCGCTAAGGGTAGAGCATTGACCACCATATCGGCAATGATGACCTTACCTGGCATCAGCTGGATATACTACGGCGACGAGTTAGGTATGAGCAGTAACTATGGTGCGGGTGAAAATAAGAATTCACCGCATGTAGACCGTCAATATAGACAGCCGTTCAAGTGGACGACAACGGCAGAAGGCAGTAAGTATACAACTAACTACTCGATATCCGGTGATAAGACCTATTATGTTAAGTGGGATAACTACAATGAAGCTCTTCTCGGTGCTAACGAACAGCTCGCTGACAGTAATTCATTCCTCAACGAAGTGATTAAGTGGACTAAGCTGAAGTCAGAAGACAGAGTAATACGCTACGGCAATTATGCTTTCAAGAAATTCGGTAGCAGTGATATGTTCTCGTTTACGAGATCGTTTGAAGGTACGACCTATTGGGTAGTATGTAACTTTAATACATCGGAATACAAAAACGCTCGCAGTGTATTTGGATCGAGTGCTCAACTTGTATGTGCATCTCAAGGAGCAAGTCTTGACTATATTCCTGCAGGCGGAAGTGTAGTTGCTAAGATCTCGGGTTAATAAGGAGATTTGAATAGAAATGAAGAAAAAAGTATTGATAATAATGATATTCGTTATAGTCCTAAGCATCGTAGCATGCTTAGTGGCTTGTAGCGGTAATACTGGTGAAATTGGTGGCGGATTATGGCAATTCACCCCCGATAGCCCTAATAATCCAAATAACCCTAATAAGCCTGATGATCCTGATGATCCAATCGGTCCCGATGATCCAAGCGAACCTGATGTTCCTGTAACTCCTATAGAACTTACAGTGCCGACCGGATTAAAGGTTTCTAATGCAGGACTTTTGAGTTGGACAAAGGTTGCAGGGGCTACAAGCTATGATATCGATATTAACGGTATCGTCAAGGACGGACATAGATTTACGACTTACAGTTTGTTACTGTTAGATCCCCTTCCATTAGATGGCGTATTCACCGCTAAGGTAAGAGCGGTAAGGGGTGACGAGCGTACAGACTGGTCGGAAGCAACCGTTTATACCCACAGGGGCAGTGCTATAGTATATCCCTCTCTTGACTATTCGGATGGAAAACTTATATGGAGTGCCAATTCGTCGGCAAAAAATGTATCTGTAACCGTAAACGGTAAAGAAAGCGTTCTTAGTGCCGATTCATCATTTTTTGACCTATCGTCACTGAGTGAAGATGCGGATATTTCGATCAAATTCGTAGGTGATGGAGTATATGCACTTGACAGTCAAGCGGTAAAAGTCAAGTATCTGTCAGCTAAGGGCAGTGTTCACTATCCTGCACCCCAAAATGTAAGAATGGACGGTGCTGTACTCAAATTTGACGAGGTGCTTGGTGCAAATGTTTATTATGTTCAAGATGTCAATAACACGGTAACCACTATCACCGACCTTGAAAGTGACCGCTCAAACAAATTTCTTGTCAAGGCAGTTTGGGCAGGTAATAATGATGTAAATATTGGTGAGAGTAATGGAAGCGAGGTATCCTATTTCTCAAGCGAAAAGGGCAATGGAAGCGAGGGTAATCCCTTTATAATTACCACTCCAGAAGAAATGAGATATATAGAGTACTATGAAAGCGTAAATCGCAGTATGTACTATAAATTAGCCAATGATATCGTTCTTACAGAGTATTCACCAAAGGATGATGAGGATTATAGTAACTTCTATAATTTGGGTTCGTTTTCGGGTGAATTAGATGGTAACGGATATGCTTTGACAAATACCGTAGTTTATTATAAGGACGGTTATTCATCTATATTCGACTCCATAGCTAAGACGGGTGTGATTAAAAATCTCGTATTCGATAATGCGAATTGGCGTACCTGGACTGTAAGAACAAATGACGGTAACTTACATAACAAGGGTGGCGAATGCTCCATTCTTGCATATACCAATAGAGGCTTGGTAGAGAATGTAACAGTTAGAAACAGCTCAATATATGCGGTAAGAGACGGTGCAAGCGGTCTTGTGTCTATCAATAAGGGAACAATTATTAATTGTACCATTGAATCGACTACATCTATATACGGTGCTAATGAATCGGGTGGCGTTGCGATATTTAATTCGGGTATTGTAAAGGGCTGTAAGAACTATGCATCGGTATCGGGTAACACAACGGTAGGCGGTATAGTTGCAAGAAATAATGGAACGATTACCGAATGCGGTAACGAGGGCGATATAACCGCTAACACCTATGCAGGCGGTATTGTCGGCTACAACTTCAATATATACGATGACGGCGTTCTACAATTTGATAGTACGATAAGCCTATCATATAACACGGGTAAGATTAGTGTTACCAGTTATGGTGGCGGTATCGCAGGTAAAAACGGCGGTGACGGTATCAACGAGGTCGGTAAAATGAGTTATGCCAACGCATATATACTATCTTGTTATAATGTAGGTACCCTTAGCGGTGCAAACGGAATAGGTGGTATCGTAGGTGATAACTACGGATATAATGAGGAAGGTAGTGCTTTTGGTGTGGTCAACTGTTACAGTGACGGAACATTTGATATAAATGTTGATAAATTGAAAGCAAACAGAGTATATCTTGATTATTCTAATTGCAGTTGGATAACAAGTAATGATGCTCAAATATATTTGTACTATTGGTCTAAGAGTATTCAGCCCACATGGCCGGGTATAAAAATGAACACGGTCTCATTTGAAGATAGACAATATTTTTATGCGGATATCGGAGTATCTGCAGAAGAGCTTATAGGTGTAATATTTGTAAGAATGAGTCCGGATGGCACGGAATGGAATAAAACAGGAGACATCGAAGGCGATTTTAGGTCGGCTAAGTTATGCTTTGTTTTAAATGAAGGATTTAGTAGTGCAAGTCCCTCGTCATCTTCGGGCTTAGTTACAGGTAGCCCCTTAACTATAGGAGGTATAGCAGGCTTCAATAATATGATAAATGACTGCTATTATGTAAAAGCCACCGCAATAGGTAAGAATTTAGAAGCAGGTGTTGCGTCAGGAACACAATACAATAAGATAGTCATTGACGGTAAGGAAACTACAAGTGCCGACTGTATGGTGGATAGCATAAGTGGACTTATTGAAAAGATGAATGCAATCAATAATGTTTGGGTGCTTGACGGAGATAAGCTTGTATTGAAATGGCAAGTTAAAGGAGATAGATCATGAAGAAAAAGCTGATTATATTGGTAATATTTATAGTTATATTGGGTGTAGTTTTGGTAGGATGCTCATCCTCGGAACTGACATCCCCTCGTGATCTCAAGGTCAAAAACGGTGTATTCTCTTGGAATGCGGTAGAGGGAGCCGACGGCTATCTTGTGTATTTCAATGATTATGTAGCAGATAGATTTTTCGTGTCCGGTACGAGCTTTGAGGCTAATAACGAGAATATACAAACGAGCTTGATAAGCGGACAAGTCAATTATATGTGGGTGAGAGCGATCACTCTAGATAAATATGGTCAGCCTGACATAATGAGCGACCGTTCAAGACTTGACTTCAATTATTCACGCAAGCTCGATACGCCTAAGAACCTAAAGGCAAGAGCGGACGGAACCATTGAATGGCGTTCGGTAGATGGTGCACAAGAATATGTAGCAATGGTCAAAATGACCGACGGATCATTGAAGGAACATAAGATAGTTGCTAAACAAGGTACAGTAGGTATGACAGGTACCATTAAGGGCTTGGCAAAGGGTACATATGAGTTATATATCGTAGCTCGTTCAACAGGCTATAGCGATAGCGATGCAACTGCAACGATTACATTCGAGCAGTTAGAGGATGATATCGAAGAAGGTGAACCTATTAATGGTTGGACTGTTACCTTTGATATGAATTATGGGGGCTCTACGCCTATTACCGCTTTCGCAGAAGATAATAGATCTGTATCAAGACCCGAGGATCCTACTCGTGACGGATACACATTCTCTGGATGGTATTTTGACTCCTACTGCTTAGTGGAGGCAGGATTTACTTCTAAAAACAGTAAGTTTAATGTAACGGCAAACACTACCGTATATGCTAAATGGGTGGAAAAGCCTGTAGTTACCTATCCTTTATATGTATATAGCGATAATGTAACAAGCCTGAGCGGTGATTTATATAAGGGTGACGAGCTGTTCCGTGAAAATGTTTCATTTACAGTACTTAGAGGCTCCGCTAACTGGTTTACAGTAAAGGTTGATGAGGGCGTAACGAGAGTTGTAGTTAAGAGTGGCTTAGATACAGTAGCAACCGTTGCATTCGATAAGGATAAGCCATATTATAAGGACGGCGAAAGCTTTGCAGAAAAGCCTGCCGATCCTATAATACCTCCTCAATTTGGAGTAATTGTCAAGGTCAACGGTAGCACTGTGTATAACCTTATCAAGAACGAAGCTCCCGAAGCAGCAAATGTAACATCCGAATATTACGGTACATTTAACCTTAATAAGGGCGATTCTATCGAAATAATAGATACCGACGGGTTTGAATATTTGAATTACGAACCAACATGCGGATTTACAGGAATAGCCAAGGTTAGCGGAGAATATACCGTATATGCTAAGAAGTATGATGATGATGGCCACTCCATTTGGGTAAGCGTTCCCGAGGATACAGGAGAAGACAGCACGACCGTATACTTCTATAACGATAAGGGTTGGACCGATGTATATGCATATGCATGGGGTTCGGGTAACAATTCGTGGCCGGGCGAAAAGATGACCAAGGTTGAAGGACACGACGGTTGGTATACGGCTAAGATTCCTAATGGATTTGGTAATGTTATCTTTAATGGTGGTATAGATAAGCCTCAAACCCCCGATCTCACCCTTGATCCCGATAAGCCTTACTACAACGGTTATATGTGGGTAGACGGATTCGATACAACTTCAAGACCACCTGAGGGAGAGACAACCGAGAAGACTAAGATATACTTCTATAACGATAAGGGTTGGACCGATGTATATGCATATGCATGGGGTTC
>CAZUET010000090.1:0-7342 GCA_964619685.1 uncultured Christensenellaceae bacterium | reverse complement strand
CGCCAACGCCGGGTATAGATACCATAGCGCATTGACCGGGCATATGCTCGAATGGTTTTTTGCCGTCGGGAGTAAGTACTCTAAATGTTTTAACATCGGGAGTATCTCTTCTTACATCCGTTACTTCACAAACTTCGGGAATCAAATTATCTTTAATCATTATTCTCACCTCCGAAGGATTTTATTACTTTGACGATATTCAAGTGTTGCGGGCATTTCTTTACACATCTGCCACAGCCGACGCATGAGAATAGTCCGTCATTGTTTTCGGGATAGTATTTAAGCTTATGCATAAATCTTTGACGATATCTTTGCAACTGAGTGGTTCTGTTATTACCGCCTGCCATTTGGGTGAATTCGCTGTACATACAGGAATCCCAGCAACGATATCTGATAGTTCCGTTAGGCGTATTGAAATCCTTTATATCGAAGCATTGACAGGTCGGGCATACGAATGTGCAAGAGCCACAACCCATACATGTAGATGACAATTCAGCCCATTTAGCGCTATTGAACATTTCGTCGGTAGATAAAGCGTTGATTTTATCCACGCTGAGATTAGATAGAGGAAGCTTAGGAAGAATGGCTTTGATTCTTGCCTTTTCGCCGTCGACCTCGTTGGAATCACAATTTTCTAATAAATCTGCGACCTTTTCGGTAAGTAAATTACCCTTTTCGGTATTAGCTTGCCAATATAGGTATTCACCGACAAGATAAGTGGTAACATCACCCTTAGGCGAGCTTGGATCGACACCGAATGCGGTACAGAAGCAACTTTCGTCGGGATTACCGCATGCTAACGATACAACGATACCTGCCTCTCGTCTTGCTTGATAAAAGGTATCTACGGGATCGTGAAGGAAAACTCTATCTAAGACCTCAAAAGATTGGAGATCGCAAGCCTTTATTCCAAAAAGGATAAACGGATCGTGATCGTCTCTGACATCCTCGATAGATATTTTCTTACCTTGATAGCGGAACTTCATCAATGTTTCGCTTTGAGGGAAGAAATAATCCTTAGGAGATTTAGAGGTTTTTAGCACATTGAGTGCTGTCTCAGTTTGATCGTGCCATACGTCAAAATTGACTACGCCGGCCTTTTTTACGGGTAATACGACCTTACCTAACGATGAATCTATTCTTGCAAATAATTCATTTAACTGAGTGATGGCTATTCTATTCATGGCTACCCTCCGTTTTTTCGACAGCCTTTACGGGGTCGAGATCGTTTTCGGTATATTTAGTTAGAGGATGTACTGCATTATCGCTTTCACCTGCTTGGTATTCTCCGTATAGCATATTGGAGTCCTTTATGAATTTACGGTTAAGTAAGTGAAGTGGTATGTGTTCGGGGCATACTCTGGAGCATTCTCCGCAGTCTGTACAGCGACCTGCTACATGGAATGCTCTAATGATATGGAAGCATTGCTCTTCAAATGTATCTGCAGGAGCCTTACTCCACATACCCGATTGCTCGTTATTGAATACGCACTTTACGCATGAGCATGCAGGACATACATTTCTACAAGCGTTACAGCGGATGCACTTAGATAATTCGCTCTGCCAGAAAGCGAACCTTTCTTCTTCGGACATTTTTTCGAGCTTTTCTACCAATGAGAATCTATCTGTATCTGCTTGATATTGGTTATCTGTTTCGATTTCTTGGGCATTTTCGACTTTAGCGATACCCTTACAGGTGTGACACTTTTCTAAGAGATATGCTTGACGAGGCTCGAGAACAACTTCACCGTCAAGAGTTTTTACCTTGATGCTGTCGCCATCTACCGATACCGATTCGATAACGCCGTCAACCTTTTCTTTTATTTTATTTATATCCAATTTACCAAGACAACCGATTACAACAGGCTTAACTAAATCCTTATTGATTCTTTTTTCGTTTAGTAATTGATTATAGCTAAATGTATCGCAACCCTTTAAGAAAACCACTACGCTGTGCTTTTGTCTGGTCTGCTCAATTAAATATTTGGAGAGGTTAGCACCGCAAAAATCGTCATAAACGAATTCGTCAAGGCTTTCTATTGAATCGAATACTCTTGGACTTTGGTCATACGAAAATTCACCGTTTGACCAACCAAGCACTCTGTCTGCAACGCCGGAGGATAGATATTCTTTTGCTTTATTAACCAGTAGATCTTTAGTTATCATACTATTTATCCTCCTTAACTCTTAGGTCTTGTAGACGCTTATTTTCGCCGAGCTTATTGATAGTTTGAGCGAAATCGTTCATGACCTGTGAGAATTTTGCACCCTCTGCGGCTGATACCCATTCAACTCTTGTTCTTTCCTTTTCAATTCCTAAGAAGTTAAGGAAGCTGAACAATAAGCTCATTCTTCTACGGGTATAGTAGTTACCCGTCATATAGTGACAGTCGCCTGGGTGACATCCGCATAGGATTACGCCGTCTGCACCGCCTTGGAATGCCTTAAGTATAAACATTGGGTTCACTCTGCACGAGCATGGAACTCTGATTATTTTTACATTTGCAGGGTATTCCAAACGGCTCGTACCTGCCAAGTCTGCACCTGCATACGAACACCAATTACAACAAAATGCAACGATGGTCGGAACATATTCTTTATTATTTACTTCTTGCATATTGCTTCAACCTCCGACATGATCTGTTTAGAGCTGAATCCCTTTAGATCGATAGCACCCGACGGACAAGTAACGGTACATGCACCGCAACCTTGACATACGGCAGGGTTAACATAGGATACTCTTCTAACCTCGGTCTTACCGCCACCGAGTCTAAATTCCTTTTCGATATACGAGATAGCGCCGTAAGCACAGACATTAGCACATTGTGAGCAACCGTTACACATATTCTCATTAGATTGAGCGATACATGGGTTTGTTTTAAGCTTATCCTTTGCTAATAATCCGATGACCTTAGCGGCACATGCGCTTGCCATTGAAACTGTTTCGGGAATATCACGAGGACCTTGGCAAACACCGGCAAGATAAATACCCGCAGTAGGACTTTCTACAGGACGAAGCTTTGGATGCGCTTCGGTGAGGAAGTTATTTGTATCGATACTTGTAGCAAGTAATGTAGCGACCTTACGAACGGCAGGCTCGGGCTCGATTGCAGTAGCCAACACTACAAGATCCGATTCGATAAATACTTGCTCGTTATCGAGAAGGTTTGAGCCTTGAACCAATAGTTTTCCGTTAGGTTGCGGATAGATTTTACCGACCATACCCTTGATATACTCTACGCCGTATTGCTCAACCGCTCTTCTGTAGAACTCATCATAGTTCTTACCGGGGGTTCTTATATCGATATAGAATACATGGACTTTAGTATCGGGATATTTTTCACGTATAAGCATTGCGTGCTTAGCGGTATACATACAGCATATTTTTGAGCAGTACGGCTTACCACAGCCCGAAACATCTCTCGAGCCTACACATTGAATAAATGTAATATCCTTAGGATGCTCGTTATCTGACGGACGGAGTAAAACACCGTTTGTCGGACCTGCTGCATTCATAAGTCTTTCCAATTCCAAAGATGTAATAACGTCCTTAGAATCCTTATAAGCAAACTCGTTAAAGTTGTCAAGATCGATAGGTTTGAAGCCTGTAGCAACTACGATAGCACCGTATTTACGCTCGATCAACTCATCCTTCATTTCGTAGTTGATAGCACCTGCGGTACACTTTTTTTGGCAAAGACCGCACTTACCTGTCTTTAACTTGATACATTGTTCGGGATCGATGACCGCTACATTAGGAATAGCTTGAGCGAAAGGAATATAGATAGCCGGACGGGTATTCATATTCATATTAAACTCGTTCAAGCCTTTCTTAGAGGGACAGCTTTGCATACAGACCTTACAGCCTGTACATTTATTCTCGTCTACATATCTTGCCTTCTTTCTAATGGTTACTGTGAAGTTACCTACAAAGCCTTGTACATTTTCGATCTCGCTGTATGTTAAAAGATCGATGTTTTCGTTTTGAGCACAGTCCACCATTTTTGGTGTAAGAATACAAGCCGAGCAGTCAAGAGTCGGGAATGTCTTATCGATCTGAGCCATTCTACCGCCAATGGTAGCGTTCTTTTCGACGATATCGACCTCGAAGCCTGCTTCTGCAATATCCAAAGCGGTCTGAATACCTGCAATACCGCCACCGATGACCAATGCACGCTTAGTAACGGGGCTTTCACCCTCTACTAAAGGAGCGTTAAGGAGAACCTTAGCGATAGCCGTGCGAACCAAAATTATAGCCTTTTCGGTAGCCTCTTCCTTATTTTTATGGATCCAAGAGCAATGCTCACGGATATTGGCGACCTCTACCATATATGGGTTTAAGCCTGCTGCTTGAGCTGTACGGCGGAAGGTTGCCTCGTGCATTCTGGGTGAACAAGAGCCTATAACGATACCTGTCAAATTATAGTCTTTGATGGCATTTTTGATAAGCTGTTGTCCGTTTTCCGAACACATATACTGATAGTTAGTGGCAAGTACCACGCCTTTTTCGTGGCTTATCACCTCACTTACCTTTTCTACATCTACGGTTGCGGCAATGTTACTACCGCACCAACAAATAAATACTCCAATTCTCTGCATATGCTTTCCTACTTATTGTATTTTCTATATGCTGCAACCAATAATTGTTGTGGCACATTTTCATCCAGCATCGGGGGGATATCCTCGGCTTTTAATCCGTTTGCACCCGATTTTCTTACTACTACATCTCTAATAGCCTCTATGACCGATTGAGGAGCAACGCCCCTTGGGCAACGCTCTACACAAGCCATACAGGATAGACATGTCCATATCGACTTACTTTCTAATAGTTTTTCAATCTTACCGTCTGCTAAGTATGAAACGAACTGATGTGGCTTGATATCCATTTCCGCAAAGGACGGACAGCGAGCCGAGCATTTACCGCATTTCATACATTTTTTCACATCGGTGTTAGCGACTTCGATTATATCGTTTTTATTCATCTATACCCAATGCCTCCATTAGTAGCGAGGTGAAATACGATATTTTGACTTCACCGTCGCTGTTTTTATTAAGATTATATAGACACAAGGGACAAGCGGTAACGATCTCGTCTGCACCGAATGAAAGTGCATCGTCAACTATTGCTTGGCTCTTGGCTTGTGCTAATTCGGGACTCTTTACGGATACATAAGCACCGCAGCATTCATTTCTGTGAGAGTAGTTGACGGGTGTACCGCCAAGTGCTTTTATCAGATCCTCTAAGATAGATGGATTTTCGGGATTGTCGAATTGCATGACCTTACCGGGTCTTAGTAACAGACAGCCGTAATAGCCTGCGACCTTTCTATTTAATGGCTTGACGACCTTGGCTTTGATCTGTTCGAATCCGATTATATCTCTTAGCATTTCGAGATAATGTATAACCTCGGTTTCTCCTCTATATTCGGGGGATAATTCAAGATATGTGTTAGCCTTATAAACGAGATCGTCATTGGTCTTCATATCCTCATTTACACGCTTAATGACATTATGACAAGCCGAGCAAAGTGTAAGTAACTTACCGCCGTGCTTAGCGGCATAATCTAATGCTCTTACTGCGGATAGTTTACTTGCGACCTCGTTAGGTGCGGTAGGATATTCTGCTCCACAGCACTGCCAATTGTCGATCTCTACCATTTCTATACCCAATGCGGAAGCGACCTTACGAGCCTCTTCGTCGAGCTTGGTGGCTTTAGATTTTAATGTACAGCCGGGATAGTAACAAATTTCCATGATCATTTCTCCGTAATTATTTTTTATGGGGATAAGCCATCTCTTCGGGATGGAATACCTCGTCAAATTCTGAAGCGGTCATGAATCCTAATGCGACGCATGCCTCTTTTAGACTGATATTTTCTTTATAAGCCTTTTTAGCTGTCTTTGCGCTGTTTTCATAACCGATGTAGGGGTTAAGGGCGGTTACGAGCATGAGAGAATTATAAAGATTATGATGCATTTTTTCTTTATTTGCCTTGATACCGCTTGCACAGTGGATATCGAATGATACGATAGCATCTGCAAGGTTTCTTACCGATTGTAAGAAGTTGTGGATGATAACAGGCATAAATACATTTAGCTCGAAGTTACCTTGGCTTGCACTAAAACCGATGGTAGCATCTGCACCCATGACTTGTACTGCAACCATGGTTACAGCCTCGCACTGAGTCGGATTTACCTTACCGGGCATTATTGATGAGCCCGGCTCGTTTTCGGGAATGAATATTTCACCTAAGCCGTCTCTTGGACCTGATGCCAACCAACGAACATCGTTAGCAATCTTCATCATATCGCATGCCAATGCTTTGATAGCACCGTGAGCGTATACGAGTTGATTTTTAGAGGTAAGAGCTTGGAATTTATTTTCTGCGGTATAAAATCTTTTACCTGTCAATTCGCTTACCTTTTTAGCAACCAATTCATCAAAGCCCTCGGGAGCATTAAGTCCTGTACCTACTGCGGTACCGCCTAATGCCAACGCTCTTACGCCCTCTAATGATTCGGAAATATTTTTATAATCGATCTCGAGCATATTACGCCAGCCGGATATCTCTTGTGAGAATGCTACGGGAACGGCGTCTTGAAGGTGAGTTCTACCACTCTTAACAATACCCTCGTTTTCAGCCTCTAATCTCTTAAATGTTTTAATCAGTTGAGCGATAGCAGGAAGTAACTTATCCTCTATAGCTAAAACTGCGGAGATATGCATAGCTGTCGGGAAGGTGTCGTTAGAGCTTTGACTCTTATTAACGTCATCGTTAGGATGAATGAGCTTACTTCCGACCAACGAATTTGCATAATTAGCGATGACCTCATTGGAATTCATGTTAGATTGAGTACCGCTTCCAGTCTGCCAAACAGCCAAAGGGAAGTTATCGTTAAGTTCACCGTCAATGACCTTATCTGCCGCTGCGGTGATAGCGTTTAGCTTTTCCAATGGAAGTTTACCCAATTCATGGTTAGCCAATGCGGCAGCCTTTTTGAGGATACCGAAAGCATGGATGATTTCCTTGGGCATTTTTTCTACGCCGATCTTAAAGTTTTCAAAGCTTCTTTGAGTTTGTGCACCCCAATACTTATCGGCAGGGACTTGCATTTCGCCCATTGTGTCCTTTTCAATACGATATTGCATAAAATTCTCCTATTTTGGTTTTTTTACATTGATAAAACGGAAATACTAAATTTCTACCTTCCACAGTAAAAGGACAAGTAAAAATGTTAGTTGTCCGTTCGGTCACTTTGACAACCGCCTTTATTATACATTTAGATTTGACTTTTGTAAATACTTTTATTATAAAATAATTAAAAATAAACACATGATAAC
>CAZUET010000089.1:0-7501 GCA_964619685.1 uncultured Christensenellaceae bacterium | reverse complement strand
AGAACCCCTTACTCGTATCTGTACGTTCGGGTGCAAGAGCTTCTATGCCCGGTATAAAATTCTTTCAGGAGGAATTCTATGAGTAAAAAATATGTATATTTGTTTACCGAAGGTGATGCATCGATGCGTGCACTTTTGGGTGGTAAAGGGGCTAACCTCGCCGAAATGACTAAAATCGGTCTTCCCGTTCCCCAAGGTTTCACGATTTCGACCGAAGCTTGTACTCAATATTATGTAGACGGTCGTAGGATCAACGATGAGATCCAAAGCCAGATTATGGAGTATATCGGTAAAATGGAAGAGATTACAGGTAAGAAGTTCGGTGATAAAGAGAACCCCTTACTCGTATCTGTACGTTCGGGTGCAAGAGCTTCTATGCCCGGTATGATGGACACTATTCTTAACCTCGGTCTAAACGAAGAAGTTGTAGAGGTACTTTCCAAGAAATCCGGTAATCCGAGATGGGCTTGGGACTGCTACAGAAGATTTATTCAAATGTTCTCCGATGTTGTTATGGAAGTCGGAAAGAAATATTTTGAGAAACTTATCGATGAGATGAAGGCAAGAAAAAATGTCAAGGACGATACCGAACTCACCGCTGAAGATCTTAAGGAATTAGCTAATCTATTCAAGGGTGAATACCGTAACCAATTAGGTGAAGATTTCCCCTCCGATCCTAAGGTACAGTTGTTTGAAGCTATCAAGGCTGTATTCCGTAGCTGGGATAACCCCAGAGCTAACATTTATCGTATGGACCACGATATCCCTTATAGCTGGGGTACCGCTGTTAATGTACAAATGATGGCTTTCGGTAACTTAGGCGATACTTCCGGTACAGGTGTTGCTTTTACTCGTAATCCTGCTACAGGTGAGAAGGGCTTAATGGGTGAATTCCTTATGAACGCACAAGGCGAAGATGTTGTTGCCGGTGTTCGTACTCCAATGCCTATCGCCGAAATGAAGAAGATACTTCCCGAGGTTTATGAGCAATTCTTAGGAATTTGTAAGACTTTGGAAAATCACTACCGTGATATGCAAGATATGGAATTTACCATTGAGGATAAGAAACTTTATATGCTTCAGACTCGTAACGGTAAGCGTACAGCTACAGCTGCTATCAAGATTGCATGTGACCTTATCGACGAAGGTATGATTACAGAGCAAGAGGCTTTGATGCAGATTGACGCTAAGTCCTTAGATATGCTTTTACACCCTCAATTCGATGTTAAGGCATTAAAGGCTGCCGATAAGAATAATCTTGTTGGTACAGGTATTGCTGCATCTCCCGGTGCTGCTGCTGGTACAATCGTATTTACAGCTGAAGATGCTGTTATCCAAGGAAAGCAAGGTAAGAAGGTCGTTTTAGTAAGATTAGAGACCTCTCCTGAAGATATCGAAGGTATGAAGTTCTCTCAAGGTATCTTGACAGTTCGTGGTGGTCAAACATCTCACGCAGCAGTTGTTGCTCGTGGTATGGGTACTTGCTGCGTTTCCGGTTGTGGCGAGATTAAGATGGACGAAGAGAATAAGAGATTTACTCTTGCAGGTAAAGAGTTCCACGAGGGTGATGTTCTTTCTATCGACGGTTCTACAGGTAAGATATATGATTGTCTTATCGCTACCGTTCCCGCTGATCCTAATAGCGGTTGCTTCGGTAGAATCATGCAATTGGCTGATAAGTATAAGGCATTAGATGTTAGAACAAATGCCGATACACCTAAGGATGCTAAACAAGCTGCTGCTTTCGGTGCTCAAGGTATTGGTCTTTGCCGTACTGAGCATATGTTCTTCGGTGGCGACAGAATTGCTGCATTCAGAGAGATGATTTGTTCAGATACAAAAGAAGAGCGTAAAGTTGCTCTCGATAAGATTGAGCCTATGCAACAAGCTGACTTTGAAGCTTTGTTCGAAGCTTTGGGCGGATATCCTGTAACCATTCGTTTCCTCGATCCACCTCTCCATGAGTTCGTTCCTGAATCAGAAGCTGATATTGAGCTTTTAGCTAATACTCAAGGTAAGTCTGTACAAGCTATTAAGCAAATTATTTCCGACCTTAAGGAATTTAACCCCATGATGGGTCACCGTGGTTGCCGTTTGACAGTTACCTATCCTGAAATTGCCGTAATGCAAACCAGTGCGATTATAAAAGCTGCTTTGGCTGTAAAGGCAAGACATGCTGATTGGAATATCGTTCCCGAAATTATGATTCCGTTAGTTGGCGAATCTAAGGAATTACAATTTGTTAAGAGTATCGTTGTTAAAACTGCAGATAAGATTATTGCTGAAAATAATGCAGATCTTAAGTATGAAGTTGGTACAATGATTGAGATACCTCGTGCTGCTTTGACCGCTGACGAGATTGCCAAGGAAGCTGAATTCTTCTGCTTCGGTACAAACGACCTCACTCAAATGACATTTGGTTTCTCTCGTGACGACGCCGGTAAGTTCTTACCTGCATATTACAGCAATAAGATCTACGAATCTGATCCATTCGCAAGATTAGACACTATCGGTGTAGGTAAATTGATGGAGTTAGCAGTTAAACTCGGTAAGCAAACTCGTCCCGATATCCACTGCGGTATCTGCGGTGAGCATGGTGGCGATCCTTCAAGTATTGAGTTCTGTCACAATATTGGATTAGCATATGTATCTTGTTCACCTTACAGAGTACCTATCGCTAAGTTAGCAGCTGCACAAGCTAATATCAAAAATCCAAGAAAGTAATTAATGAATAATTAATGAATAATAGAGCAGTCACTTTAAAAAGGTGACTGCTTTTTTTTGTCTCTAAAAGGAAAATAGTTATTTACTCGATTTTATATTTATCGGTTTTATCTGAATAATAAATGTAATATATGTTTATTTTTTTAATTGAAAAATCAAAGATTCATTAGTGTTTACTTGTATTTATTTTGAGTATATGGTTGATTTTTATTAAAGATAAAAAAAATCGGATTTCTTGTTGAATAATGCTTTTTTATATGCTATAATAAAATTAGTATTTTTTTAAGGAAGTTTATAATGAAACTTGCACGACTCGATGAACACAATCAATACTTGTATCACCAAGCCTACGATCTATATGTATCGGCATTTTCCGAAATAGAAAGACGAGATAAAAAAGAGCATGATAGAATAATGGCTAAACAGAATTATCACTTCGATATTATCGTTAACGGTGATGAATTATTTGGCATTATGCTTTACTGGGAAACCGATTCATTCATTTTCCTTGAACATTTTGCGACCTTGCCAGAGGTTCGTAATAGGGGAGTTGGTTCAAAGGCTCTTGATTTATTAAAAGGAAAGGGTAAAACTATCATTCTCGAAATCGAGGATCCTGTGGACGAATTGACCAAAAGAAGATATAATTTTTACGCTCGAAACGGTTTTATAATGACAGAGCATTATCATATACAGGCAAAATATCATTTAGGCTGTGACGATCTTATGCTCAAGATAATGTCTTATCCATATTCTATATCTCGTAGTGAGTATATTGCTTTTCAAAATTATATGACAAGAGAGATAGGAATACTTCCTAAAATGAATGATGAGATCGTAGTTAGACCGCTTAGATTTGATGATAATCTGGATATAGTTGCTCGATTAATATATCTTAGCGATGCATTTATCTATCCATACTGGTTTGATAGTATCGATGATGGAATTAAGGTCATTAGAGAAATGATACTACTTCCTACCATTTATAATATTAATAATATACATGTTGCGGAATTAAACGGTAAGATTGTCGCTGCGGTAGTAGCGAAAGAAGCGCCTGTAATAGAGCATGAGAGTGATTTAGAGGTTGCATTTAGTAGGGCAAATGTGCCACTTGATAGTAGAACTCATGAAATTTTTGTGAACTATTATGAAAAAATGAATGACGGCGAAAGCGGATTCTATGCTGCAAACCTTGCGGTTGATCCCGACTATAGGCATCGTGGAATTGCAGCTAAACTCCTTTATGAAATAGTCAAGGATAAGCCTGTAAGCCACCTTGAATGTGTCAAAGCAAATATAGGTGCATGGCGTGTTTATCAAAGGTTAGGTTTTTCGATTATAGAAGAATATCTCGGTGTATTTGATGTACCTTGTTATAAAATGGTTAGAAATGGAGATTAATTATGGATGTGTTTATAAGTTACAGAAGAGACGGCGGTTATACATTAGCAAGATTGCTTTATGAATGCCTTGCCAAAGCCAATATTTCGGCATTCCTTGACCTTGAAGAACTAAGAGCGGGACCATTTAATGATAAACTTTATCAGGCGATAGCCGATTCCGAGAATTTTTTGCTTGTCCTTCCACAAAATGCACTTGATAGGTGTATTTATGAAGACGATTGGCTTAGATTGGAAATAGAGCATGCGATAATGCTTAAAAAGAATATTATTCCAATTATGGCTGACGGTTTTGTGTTTCCACAAGAACTACCACCTAAAATGGCTGTTTTGCCCTATTTTAATGGAGTTCCTGTTAGTCGTGAATATTTTGATGCATCTGTTACTAAGATAATATCAATGCTTCATAATGTTACCGTTAAGGATGCCGATCTTTCTCTATATTCTCGTCATGACGATGTTAGGTATTACTATGATGAAGACGAATTGGAAAAGCATCGTTTGCGTACAGAGGATAAACTCTTGTCAAAATACGAGAAACCGATTATCGAAAAGCTTTTAGAAGGTAAAAAGGATGTTGTATGCCTTGATGTTAATGTTCTTAATCCCGAAGGTACGATAGATAGACTTTCCTTCCCCGAAATTACTAAGGTTGTTGGCTTAACATACAGTGATATGGTCGCAAAGCAAGGTAATGAGATTGCTCCTAATAACGTTCGGTTTTTAACAGCACAGTTCGAGGCAGACTCCTTTGAATCTGTCTTAGAAGCTGCTTTGGATGCAGTTGATGCCGACGGTTTCGATTTTGTTTGTTTGAGTATGGCGATAATGGACTTCAAAAAGCCATTCAAGGTACTTGGTAAGATTCGTGACTATATGAATGATGATGCAGTATTACTTGTTAGAGATGTTGACGACGGAGCGGTTTTTGCATATCCCGACAATGACGGATATTTTGAAAAATTCCAATCCTTGTATATACATAATAAATATAGCGGTTTCCGCTTCACAGGTAGACAGATTTATTTATATTTGCGTAAAATGGAAGCAAAGAGTATTACATTAGAAAAGTATGGAATCAATACCGCCGACATGTCAAGAAGGGATAAAAAAGCGTTATTTGAGAGCTGGTTTAGCTTTATTCCCAACGATTTTAATAGAATGCTTAGGGAAGATGCGGAATGCCTAATCGCTCGTGAAGCAGTAGATTTTTGTATGGAATACTATGACGATATAATCGAGCAGTATTTTGGCAATGATATGCTTTTCCAAGCCGGATATGTAATATATTCTGCAAAATTTTAATTTTTCATACACTTTTAATAATAGTATTATACTATAATATTGATATCGAATTCGAATTCAATAACTACTCGAAAGGAGATTTTTATGAAGAAATTAACCGCAATACTATGTGTATTATTAGTTTTAACAGTTTTAACTGCAGTATTCTGTAGCTGTAATAACGATGGAAAATTCGACACTTGGGATAACCTATTCGGAGACCAAGACGGAGTCGATATACCTGATAGATCGGACGAAACTACAGATAGATATATCATTGACAATATTAAAAATGATAAGTCAGATATTAACGGCAGTTATGACGAATCCTCTTCAAATACTTATTTTATTGACCTAAATACAATTACAACTGCCGATCTATCCGAGATAACCGCATATTCATATAAAGAAAACGAGCTTACGATAAAGTCAAATGGTGTATATATATTGAGCGGTAAGTTTTCGGGAAGTATCTCTGTAAAAAACACCGACGGAGCGATTCAATTAGTTTTAGCGGGTGTTGAGATTTCTACTAATGATGATCAAACCGCTGCGGCTATTGTGTTTAAAAAGCCTGAAGGTGAAACCATTAGTGATAGAACCTTGACAGTTAAGGAAGGTACTGAAAATATTTTGAGTGACAGTGTTGGCGACAATGCAGATGGCGATAGTGCTGTTATTCAAGCAAAAAAACGCTCCCTTATTATAAACGGAACAGGCAAGCTGATACTTAACTGTAAAGGCGAAGAAACGAGTGGTATAAAGGTAAAGACAGCGCTAACCGTTAATGGACCTACTATTGTAGTCAATGATGCTCTCAAAAACGGAATTAAGGCTGACGAACAGCTCATTATAAAAAATGCCAATATTACAATTAAAGCGGATAATGACGGTATTAAAACCGATATGGAACCGTCTACTCAGGAAGAAGCTAATTTATATGCATCAGATATTAGATATGGTTATATTTATATAGAAAACTCCAACCTTGATATAACATCGGGTGATGACGGAATTTCTGCTAATAACAGTTTATATATTACTAATACCGACAAAAATTTAATCAAAATACAAACCAATGGTGGTGCACCGACTTTTGTAAGTGAGTTTTTATCTGATAATGTAGACGGTAAAGCCTTAAAAGTAGGTGGAATAGAGTATAATGATGTCGATCAACCTGCATCTTATAATGATAATTACGGACTAATTATTACGGGTGGAAACTTTGAATTAGATTCTAACGATGACGCTATCCATTCAAAGGGTAATGTCATAATAAGTGGTGGCGTTATCGATATATCAACGGGCGATGACGGTATTCATGCCGAATATTTAAATATAATAATAGACGGAAATATAACAATAAATAAGTCCTATGAGGGAATAGAGGGTGCAAACGTTGAAATTCTTGGCGGAAATATTAAACTTTATGCCAAGGATGACGGTATCAATGCCGCAAACGGAGATTTAAAGAACTATACATTTTATATACTTATCTCGGGCGGTAAGATAGAAATAGATGCAGACGGTGACGGTATTGATAGTAACGGAACATTCAAGATGACGGGCGGAGATGTTACAGTTTACGGACCGACTGATAATGGAAACGGTGCTCTTGATGCCGATACAGGTATACTGGTTAGTGGTGGAAATCTATGTGCAGTAGGCTCCGCCGGAATGGTAGAAAACCCGTCTAAGAATTCTAAACAATACTATATTAGCTTGACCTTGCCGAGCTATGCGTCCGCTAATACTCAAATTACTGTAACAAATGCTGACGGTAAAGAAGTATTTACTACCACTCCAAACAAAAAATTCCAATCGGTGATTATAAGTCTTGAATGTTTTAAAAAGGGTGAATCATACATTATTACTGTAGGTGATAACTCATATGAAGCAAAATTAGATTCTATCGGTACTGCAATTGGTACCAATATGAACGGACATGGTAATCAAGGCTTTATGCCCGGCGATCCCATCGGTCCCGGTGATCCACCTACTCGTCGATAAATCAAGTTAACTATTTATGGCTATCGTTTCTATAATTGATTCGATAGCCTTTTTTATAAATTTTTTTCAAAAAATAATTA
>CAZUET010000088.1:0-7847 GCA_964619685.1 uncultured Christensenellaceae bacterium | reverse complement strand
TATTATGTCAATAATAAAAAATATAATAAATCTTTAGAAAGGCTGTTTTTAATATTGCATTGATGGTAAAAAAATGATATAATGTAAAAAAGAAGGAGAAAAATATGCTTAATAAAAAAGAAACGGTTATTATGAGAGAAATATATAAGCGTAGTGCAAACAACAACGGTGTTTGTTATATTCGCCCTGTAGATCTAATCGCAGGGATACCTTATAATATTCCGTTAGAGAAAGAAGATATTGCTCCTATCCTACAAGGCTTAGCGTATGATGAGTATTTTGATGTCGAAGAAATAGAGAGAGATGGGGAATATACTTTATATATTAAGTTATTGAAAAAGGGATTTGCATTCCAGCGTAGCGAAGAGGTTCGTCTGCGTAATCAAAAAAACAGTATTATTACCAAGGTTGCTATGACATTATTCGGTGTAGCACTTGCTTGGGTATTGAAATATATCATACAGTTGATAATAGAATCTAAAGGCGGTTAATGGAAAATAAAGAATTTATATTAAAGAGCGCATATCAGCCGTGTGGTGATCAGCCCGAGGCTATAGCGAAGCTTGTTGAAGGCTTGAATGACGGACTAAGAACGCAGGTTTTGTTAGGTGTAACAGGTAGCGGTAAGACATTTACAATGGCTAATGTTATCAAGGAAACTAATAGACCTGCACTCGTTATTGCTCATAATAAAACCTTGGCGGCTCAACTTTGTAATGAATTCAGGGAGTTTTTCCCCGAAAACAGGGTTGAGTTTTTTGTGTCATACTATGACTATTATCAGCCTGAAGCATATGTACCGTCCACCGATACTTATATTGAAAAGGAATTGCAGATAAATGACGAAATAGATAAACTTCGCCATTCTGCAACGAGCAGTTTATGTACAAGGCGTGATACTATAGTTGTCAGCTCGGTATCATGTATATACGGATTAGGCGCACCCGAGGAATACTTTCGTAATACCGTTCATTTGCGTGAAAATGGAGAAGCGGATAGAGATGATGTTATAGATAGATTGGTATCTATCCAATACACCAGAGCGGATATTGATTTTCACCGTGGTACATTTAGGGTAAGGGGAGATGTTTTAGATATATTTCCTATAGGTAACAATAATACTTTTATAAGAGTTGAATTTTTTGATGATGAAATCCAATCGATTACAGAAAATAATGCAGTTACGGGTGGAGCTATTCATAATTTAACCACGGTTACTATCTTCCCGGCAACCCACTATGTAGTCGGAAACGAAGATAAACTTGACGGAATTATTGAGCAGATACTTGACGACATGCGCCGTGAGGAGCAGTGTTTTCTCGATCAAGGTAAATATGTTGAAGCACAAAGACTTAGACAGCGAGTAACCTATGATATGGAGATGATAAAGGAAATAGGTTATTGTAGCGGTATAGAAAATTATTCAAGGTATTTTGACGGTAGACAAGAAGGAACACCGCCGTATACGTTGTTAGATTTTTTCCCTGATGACTTTGTGGTATTTGTTGATGAAAGTCATATGACGCTCCCCCAAATTCGTGGTATGTTCAATGGCGATCTTGCCAGAAAACGAAATTTAGTCAACTATGGGTTTAGATTACAAGCCGCATACGACAACCGTCCATTGAATTTTGAAGAGTTCAATCAGCGTTTTAAGCAGATGATATGCATATCTGCAACGCCGGGTGAATATGAAAGCTCGATATCGGATAATACTGTGGAACAGCTTATTAGACCTACAGGATTAGTGGATCCGGAGGTGGATGTACGACCTGTTGTAAATCAAGTCGACGATCTGATAGGCGAGATTAACAAGGTTATATCTACCGACGGTAGGGTACTTGTTACCACTCTTACTAAGCGTATGGCAGAAAGCCTTACCGAGTATCTAAAGGAACAGGGTTTCAAGGTCAATTATATGCACACCGATATTCATACTTTGGATAGAATCCAGTTGATAAACGGCTTGCGTATGGGTAAATTCGACATATTGGTAGGTATTAACCTACTTAGAGAGGGATTGGATATACCCGAGGTCAAATTGGTTGCAATACTTGATGCCGATAAGGAAGGCTTTTTGCGTTCGGATACATCGCTTATTCAGACGATAGGAAGGGCAGCGAGAAACTCCGAAAGCCGTGTAATAATGTATGCGGATGTCATTACAGGCAGTATGGAAAGAGCGCTTAACGAAACCAATAGGCGTAGAGCGATACAGTTAGAGTACAATAAGGTGCATGGTATCGTACCCAAAACCATTATCAAGAAGGTTGTCAATACTATTGAGATAACTAAGAAAGCGGAGAAGACCGCTAAAAAGGATAAGAGAGAAATACTTGCCGAGATTGAACAGCTTGAATCCATGATGAAGATAGCGGCTGCGAGCCTTGATTTTGAAACAGCGATAGCGTTGAGAGATGAGATAAGCGAGCTAAAGCAACAAATTAATAAATAGCTATGGAAGAAAAGATTTTTATAAAAGGTGCAAGAGAGCACAACCTAAAGAATATAGATGTTACCATACCGAGAAATAAACTGGTAGTGTTCACAGGATTATCGGGAAGCGGTAAATCGTCATTAGCCTTCGATACCATATTTGCAGAAGGACAGCGTAGATATGTAGAGAGTCTTTCAGCATATGCGAGAATGTTTATAGGACAAATGGAAAAGCCCGATGTCGATTATATAGACGGACTTTCTCCTGCTATATCAATTGACCAAAAAACCACCTCTAACAATCCGAGATCTACAGTAGGAACGGTTACCGAGATATACGATTATTTGCGTTTGTTATATGCAAATATTGGTACGCCACACTGTCCGAAGTGCGGAAAGCCTATAGTTGAAACCAGTGTTGATCAAATAGTGGATGCTGTTCTTGAGTATTTTGGCTCTGCTGCAATAATCAAAGCACCTGTAGTGCGTCGCCGTAAGGGCGAATTTATCAAGCTATTCGAAGACTATAAAAAAGCCGGATATATGCGTATAATCATTGACGGTGACCAATATATGTTAGATAGCGATCTTCCAAAGCTCGATAAACAACGTAAGCATAATATAGAGCTTGTGGTAGACCGATTGAAGATAAAGGACGGCATTAATCGTAGATTGACAGATTCTATCGAAAATGCACTCAAATTAGCCGAAGGCTTAGTTTTAGTGGAGATAGACGGTAAGGATATTCTATATAATACAGGTTATAGCTGTCCCGACTGTGAGGTAAGTATTCCAGAATTATCGTCGAGATTATTCAGTTTTAATAGTCCTATAGGAGCATGCCCCTTATGTAAGGGCTTGGGCGAAAGGGAAGTTGTTGATGTCAATAAGCTTATCCCTGATATGACTAAGAGTATTTCGGGCGGAGCTATCGATATTTCGGGATTTACATTTGATTCTAAAATGACTAAGAATCAATTGATTTCACTTGCCGAAAAGTACGGCTTTTCAGTTGATACTCCACTGGATCAGTTGCCCAAGGATATACTTGA
Source organism: uncultured Christensenellaceae bacterium (assembly GCA_964619685.1). Classification (GTDB taxonomy): domain Bacteria; phylum Bacillota; class Clostridia; order Christensenellales; family CAG-1252; genus RUG14300. Next base: position 4,359 of record CAZUET010000088.1, on the reverse strand, counting down.
TCTTATTATTTACGGTAATGGTGAAGAGCTTATTGAGGTAGATTATAATTCAAGAACATTTCAAGGAAAGATGATGACTCGATTTGAAGGATTAGTTCCGACTATCGAGCGCAGATATAACGATACTACATCAGAAATGATGAAGAGAGAGTACGCAAGGCTTATGCGTAATGTCAAATGTCCGTGCTGTAAGGGTAAGCGACTTAATCCGTCGGCATTATCGGTAACTGTAGGTGGTTTGAATATAGAAGAGTTGACCAATTTATCTATAGACGATGCATTAATCTTTATAGATAAGCTCGAGTTAACGCCAAGAGAGCAGAAGATAAGCTATTTGATAATAAAGGAGATAAAGGCAAGATTAAACTTCCTTGTAAATGTAGGACTTAATTACTTGACCTTATCGAGAGCATCGGGAAGCTTATCGGGCGGTGAAGCTCAACGAATAAGGTTAGCCACCCAAATTGGTAGTGGTTTAGTTGGTGTGTTATATATATTAGACGAACCGAGCATTGGCTTGCATCAAAGAGATAATGCACGCCTTATAGCGAGCTTAAAGGGGTTGAGGGATCTTGGAAATACCCTTATCGTGGTTGAGCATGATGAAGAAACCATGCGAGCAGCCGATTATATAGTTGATATCGGACCCGGTGCAGGTGTGAACGGCGGAAGATTGATAGCGGCAGGAACCATTGAAGACATAATGAACACCGAAGAGTCTATTACCGGAAAATACCTATGCGGTAAGCTGAAGATAGAAGTACCAACCGAGAGAAAAAAGCCTGACGGTAATTATTTGAAAGTAATTGGTGCAAAGCAAAATAACCTAAAAAATATAGATGTTGCATTTCCACGAGGATTGCTGACAGTCGTAACAGGTGTATCGGGTAGCGGTAAAAGCAGTCTTGTCAATGAAATAGTATATCCGTATCTTGCAAAGAATCTTAATAGAATGCAAAATATTGAATGCGGTGATTGTAAGGCGATCGAGGGATTAGAGCTATTCGATAAAGTAATTGACATAGATCAATCGCCTATAGGAAGAACACCAAGAAGTAATCCTGCGACCTATACAGGTGTATTTGATACAATAAGAGCATTGTATGCACAGACCAAGGAATCCGAGGCAAGAGGATATAAATCGGGTAGGTTTTCATTCAATGTCAAGGGCGGTCGTTGTGAGGCATGCTCTGGTGACGGTATCAAGCGAATAGAAATGCATTTTCTTCCCGATGTATTCGTACAGTGTGATGTATGTAAGGGTAAGAGATATAATCGTGAAACGCTTGAAGTTAAGTTCAAGGGTAAGAGCATAGCCGATGTTTTGGATATGACGGTAGAGGAAGCATGTGTATTTTTTGAAAACATACCGTCCATTTATCCTAAGATCAAGACGCTTTACGATGTTGGTTTAGGATATATCAAGCTTGGACAGCCTGCTACCACATTGTCGGGTGGTGAGGCACAAAGAGTTAAACTTGCAACCGAGTTAGCTAAACGCTCTACAGGAAAAACTGTATACATTCTTGATGAACCGACTACAGGACTTCATTCAGCCGACATTGATAAACTGATAGGAATAATAATGAGATTGACATCTCAAGGTAATACAGTAATTGTAATCGAACACGATCTTGATATGATCAAGGTAGCCGATTATATAATCGACTTAGGTCCCGAAGGCGGTAAGGGCGGTGGAACAGTTGTCGCAACAGGCACTCCCGAACAAATTGTAGCCAACCCAAAAAGCTACACCGGTCAATTTCTAAAAAAGGTACTAAACAAATAAAAGCCCGTATATTTAAAAGGTTTAGTTTTTTAATATTGTGTTCTCGTCCGCCAGTCATACTGAGCGTTAGTCGAAATTGGAGCGAAGCGAAAACTAAATTGTGCAACAATTTGGTATCTTGCGGACGATAACGAACATTTTGCGGATGCATCCATACTAAAAAGGTACGCCTGATTGCGTACCTTTTTTATTTATTGTTTTCAAATGTACATATTATTCCGCAGAGGACTTTTTTGCACGGTTCATTACAGAGAAGAACACCCCTGTTTCGGGCAAGCTTTCGAGAATTACATAATTATATTTTTCTTCGGCATCGTGAAGGCTCGAATAAAGGTAATGAGCGGCTGAATATCCGTTTGTACCAAGACTTATGGTATTACATCCTTCCAATGCGGATATGGTTTGATCCATTGCAATAATAACAGGGTTAAAGCCGTTATCAACAGCATTTTTATACTCATCCATAAGGATATTAGAATCACGCATTACACAAGGAACCTTAGGTGCATAGTGCTTATATTTCATACCGGGAGCGAGTGCAACATTGAGCGGACCCTTATAAGCCTCCGCATTACATATTTCGGATAATTCCTCTAATGTGATTATACCTGGGCGAAGTAGCACAGGGCGTTCTCCTGTCAGATCGATAATGGTGCTTTCAATTCCGACCGAACATTCACCGCCGTCGAGGATCATAGGAATACGACCGTTAAGATCATCAAAAACATGCTTAGCGGTTGTAGGACTAATATGCTTAGCAAGGTTAGCACTTGGAGCAGCGATAGGCTTAGAGCCTCTAATAAGCTTGATAGCCATAGGGTGAGACGGAAATCTGACGCCAACGGTATCGAGTCCAGCCGTAACCTCGTCGGGGATAGTCGGACTCTTTTTGAGAATCATGGTTAAAGGACCGGGACAGTATCTTGCGTAAAGTGTTAGAGCAATAGGTGGAATCTCTCTTGCAACCTTAAAAATGTCCTCAAAATCAGCGAGATGCACGATAAGAGGGTTATCCTGAGGGCGTTCTTTTGCCTCGAATATTTTACGCACGGCATTACCGTCAAGAGCGTTTGCACCAAGACCGTAGACTGTTTCGGTAGGAAAAGCCACCAATTCACCATTATTGATCAGGCGACAAGCCTCTTGTATTCCTTCTTCTTTACAAATAATAGTTTTCATACCATACATTATAGCACTTTTTTGGATAAAAACAATAAAAACGAACAAATAATTAAAAAATATATAAGTAATTTGACAAAATATGTATATCACCATAAGGTGATAATGGTTACAGTATAGTATCCCATGAAAAACCCAATATATGGATAAGATTATTGCAGTAATCCGCCATAATAGCAGCGGTTGCAATCGCCGATTTATCGTCTTTGGCTGCGATATAGCCTTCAAGTTCTGCAATTCTTGAAGTGACTTCTTTAGTTTCGTTGTGTGAAATAACGGCTTCGATAATATGTTTTTTCTCGCTCCAGCTATCTTGCAGTTTGATAGTTTTCTCATGAGCCTCGTCGAAGCGTTTTTCTTCGACGAGAGCCCGTATATCCTCGGCAATGTCCTCAAGCTCTGTGAAATAATTATGCAAAAACACTTGCTCGAGCACGCCGGCTGTTATAAATGTTACCAAAATGATAATAGCAATTACAATTCTTTTCATTATCCACCTATTTCGGTAATGATAACCGAGCCTTTTTGCGGTTGAAGGTAAGCTTCAGTACCGTTTATAGCTAACAGTAATACATTTTCCTTGCTTAATTTGTTATTCGAGAGCAGAGTATCAACTTGCTCGGATGTGATTCCAGCCAAGTCGAGGTTTGCAGGCTCATAAACTCCGTCGCAGATTATGGTTAATGGCAAGTTTACCTCTTGTACATCAATCTTTTGGTCGTTTGGTGTAAGCGGAGCATAAGCGGATTTAGGTAAAACTGATAGTTTTCCGTCCGTTTCAAGAATAGCATAGGCGACCTGTGATGGAAAAAAATACCCTGCGGAACGTAAAGCGTGCAATAGGTCGGTAACGCTCATATCGAGTTGATCGAGTAGTCTTTTATCCATACCCGACGGAGTCATTACCAACATAGGCTTGCCATTAAGAAAGCGGTTAAACTTTAAGCTTTTACTTGCCATTTTTGTAATAAAAAGGTGAAGCACGAAAAGGGTAAAGATAGGAATAATGCCGTAGACTAACGGTATTTGAATTTCGGACATAGGTATACAAGCAAGCTCCGAAATGATAAGTGTAATAACCAATTCAAATGGTTGTAACTCGCTAAGCTGTCTTTTGCCCATCAATCTCATGATGATAAGCAAGAAAACATAAATAATAATAGAACGAATAAAAACCGTAAGCATATCATTATTATGCCACCACTCGAACCAATTATTCATTATTGATCAATAAAAAACTATGCGTTAGCATACCCCATTCTGTCATACCGAGCGTAGCGTAAGCGAAGTCGAACTGTAACGCAGTGTAAGACTGTGCCTTGCAGTATCTTAGACGGAATCCCTTCATTTAAACTGTTGTAGGTGATTTACTATACTTTCCATATTAAGAT
>CAZUET010000087.1:0-7980 GCA_964619685.1 uncultured Christensenellaceae bacterium | reverse complement strand
GATAACGAGCTTAGCAACATAGTAGCTTGATGCTGCTTTACCTGCGAAAATATATGTGCGAGGAAGGATATCCATATTAGGATCGTCCTTAAGCTTGAGATATAAATCCAAAATATGCAAAGCGTTTAAAAGCTGACGCTTATACTCGTGAATACGCTTTACCTGTACATCAAATATTGAATCCTCTGAAACGATAACATTATTGTTATCCTTGATATACTTAGCTAAAGCTTTCTTATTTTCTGTCTTGATATCGCCCAATGCGTCAAGGAATGCTCTGTCGCCCTGGTAACGCATAAGGGGAGATAAATCTGCGGTCTTGATAAAGTCGTCGCCGATGGTGTTACAGAGTAACTCCGTCAAACGGGGGTTAGCCTCGCATAACCATCTACGGTGGGTGATACCGTTAGTAACATTGGTAAACTTTTCGGGTGTCATTTTATATGCATCGTTAAAAATGGTCTCAGTCAAAATGTTGCTATGCAGTGCAGAAACACCGTTAACGGTGTGAGATGCATACAAGCAAAGGTTAGCCATTTTGATTTCACCGTAGCTCATGATCGAATTTTCGGTGACCTTTTCCCAATCGCCGGGGAATGCATTCCAAAGCTCGATGCAATAACGGCGATTCATTTCGCATATAATCTGGTGAATTCTCGGTATTTGATTTCTTACCAATTCTTCCGGCCATTTTTCAAGAGCCTCAGCCATTACGGTGTGGTTTGTATAAGAAATAACCTTTTTGATGATATCCCAAGCCTTTTCCCAAGAATAGCCGTAGACATCCAATAGTATTCTCATCAATTCGGGAATACAAAGGGTGGGGTGGGTATCGTTAATATGAATAGCAACCTGCTCGGCTAAATTGTCGAGATTCGGGTTAAACTTTAAGTGATTTTTGATGATAGATTGAATGGATGCCGATACAAAGAAGTATTGTTGCTTTAATCTTAATGCCTTACCCTCGATATGATTATCCGCAGGATAAAGGATTTTACTGATAGACTCTGCAAGTGCCTTGTTTTCGGTCGCCTTGAGGTATTCGCCTCTTGAGAACAATTCCATATCCAAGTCAACGGGAGCTTTAGCTGCCCATAGTCTGATACGATTTACCGCCTTTGTATGGTAGCCCGAAATATGCATATCGTATGCTTCCGCTAAGATAGTGGTATAGCCTGTATGCTCGATCTTACATTGACCGTTTTCCCAATGCTCGTTGACCTTTCCGCCGAAGTGGACCTCGAAGGTTTCCTCCGATCTTGGTGCAAGCCAAACATCTCCGCCTTCCTTTAACCATGTGTCGGGCATCTCCATTTGCCAACCGTCAACAACACGCTGTCTAAAAATACCGTAATCGTATCTGATAGAAAATCCGCAAGCGGGATATTCGTGTGATGTCAATGCATCCATATAAGCAGCAGCTAAACGACCAAGTCCGCCATTGCCAAGACCTGCATCAGGTTCGCACTCGTATAGGTCATTGATATCGATGCCCATCCCGTCCAAGACCTCGGTAACTGTTTCGGTCAATCCTAAGTTATATAGGTGATTTTTAAGTGAACGACCGAGAAGGAACTCCATCGACATATAATAAACCTGTTTTTTCTTTTGTGCACGAATCTCGTGCTTAAAATCTAAGCGTTTATTGACTAAAATATCTCTTATCGCCAAGCAAACTGCCTCATAAATTTGTCTATTGGTTGCATCGGCTATTCTTATACCTTGGTATCTTGAAAGAGATTTTTGAATCAATTCCTGCATGTTTTTTGCCGTGATTTTTTCTGCTGCCATTTGTTTCTCCTGATTAGATTCAAGGATTTACCTTGAATAAGATGTTTAATATTTAGATGTTATTTTTTCGTATAACTTACGGTACTCCAAAGCTGACTTTGACCAGTCAAGAGCTTCGCTCATTGCATTATTAATTAGTATATTCCAGCTTTCTTTGTCTGTATTATAGGTGTCCACCGCTTGCCATATGGAAGTAAGCATTGCGTGTGCGTCATAGTCGTCGAATACGAAGCCTGTACCGTACTTGGTTTCAATATCGAATTGCTTGACAGAGTCTCCGAGTCCGCCTGTTTTTCTGACAATAGGAATCGCACCATAACGCATTGCTATCATCTGACTTAGTCCGCACGGCTCGAATTTTGAGGGCATGAGGAATATGTCGGATGCACCGTAAAGCTTACTGGCAAGGTCCTTAGAAAATCTAATAATTACTCTAAGCTTAGCACTGTATCTGCTTTCTAAGTTCTTGAAAGCGTGCTCGAATCTTTCCTCGCCCGATCCTAATATTACAAGCTGAATATCGCTTGCGAGTAGTTCTTCGGCAACCTGTAATACGAGATCCAAGCCCTTTTGGGTGGTAAGCCTCGATACCATGGATATCATAGGTCTATCGGGTTTATAGTTTAGGTCGAGCAGACTGCACAATTCTCTCTTATTTTCGAGCTTATCGCCAACGGTTTCGAGTGAGTAATTCTTGAATAGAGCCGAATCGGTCATAGGGTCATATAGCTCGGTGTCAAGTCCGTTGAGTATACCCGACAGTTTATATTCTCTCTGCTTTAGAATATCGTCCAAACGATAGGAATATTCGGGATCTAATATTTCCTTAGCGTAGGTCGGACTAACGGTGTTGACCGCATTTGAGCATTCTATTGCACCCTTCATAAAATTGGTGCATCCGTCATACTCTACAAGAGAGATCTTATCGTAGGGCAATCCGCATATTTCGCTTGCGAGCGACATATCGAATTTACCTTGGAATTCTATATTGTGAATGGTGAATAGTGTTCTGACATTTTTAAGTTTTTCCGAGTGGCGATAGAAAACATCGAGGTAAACAGGAACTAATGCTGTGTGCCAATCGTTGCAATGAATGACCTCGGGAGCGAAGTCTATCACGAGCAGTGCTTCCAAAACTGCTTTACAGAAGAATGTAAATCTTTCACCGTCGTCAAACAGTCCGTATAAGCCCTTTCTTTTAAAATAATATTCGTTATCTATGAAGTAGTAGACGATGCCGTCGGATGTAGCTTCATAAATACCTACATATTGATTTCTCCAACCTAAGCGGACGAAGGTCTTACCTACATATTTAAGTGTTTGAACATACTTTTTAGGAATGTCGGAGTACAAAGGAAGTATTACCCTTGCTTCAACATTATTGTTTTTAAGTGCCTTAGGTAAAGCACCTGCTACATCGCCCAAGCCTCCCGATCTAATAAATGGGGATGCTTCTCCTGTGACGAAAAGAACCTTTATATCTCTATTTTTCTTATTTTTTACAGTGCGAGGCTTACTGCTCGTTGATTTTGTTTTTGCCATACTTTTTTCTCCTTGGAATAACTCCATGCTGTAGAATACTTGTTAATTTTTGACAATCGGGCGACCTCTTATTAGAATCGCCCGTTAAATAATAAAATATATTTATAAAAGTGTCAATAGTTTTATCGACCTTAGTTAATCGATTCTTCTATTTTTTCATAAAAACCGATTTTTATACCGTTTTATCTTTAACTATTACTACAGGATAGCTTTCGTAGCCTGAAATTTCTTTATTTTCTCTAATAACAACGTTTTTGTCTGTTATAGTGTAGCTGACTTTTGCATTTTCGCCTATTATACCACGCTCCATTATGATGCTATTTTTGACCACGGCACCCTTTTGTACTTTTACACCACGGAACAGAATGGAGTTTTCAACTATACCGTCTATGATACAACCGTCTGCGATAAGGCTGTTTTTGACATTGGCATTTTTACGATAAATGGTAGGAATGCTGTCCTTGACCTTTGTATAGATAACGCCGTCGCCGTAGAAAAGCTTATTTCTAAGATCACCGTCTAAAAGCTTAAGACTTTCGTAGTAATATGATTTAACATCATCGATTATTGCAACGTAGCCATCTACCGGGTATGTGTATATGTTAAGTTCGTCTTGCTTTGCCGTCAATATATCCTTTTCAAAATCGTAGAAGCCTCTTGCATAGTGATATTCTACAAGATCCATTAACTTATCCTTTTTGATGAGATATACATTAAGACCGACTTGCTTTTCGTCAGTGCCTGCCTTTTCGCTGATGTAGATATCATTGACCTTACCGTTTTCATCCGATTGTACTACAACTCTACGGGTATTAGTGGTCATAGAATTATAAGTCATCATCGTGATATCTGCACCCGTTTCAATATGACGCTCGAACATTTTTTCAAAATCCACATTCATTGCGGCATTGCTGTTAGCTAACAGCACATATTCGGCATCGTTATGATTGATAAAGCCTTGGATACTATACAGTGCTTCGATTTTACCTTTATATTTTTCACGAGATGCGTTTAACACGAATGGCGGGAATACCGAAATACCGCTGTTTTTACGGTTTAGATCCCAATCTCTACCCATTCTGATATGGTCCATTAGCGAGGAGTAGTTACTTCTTGTTACTATACCGATACTTGTGATACCGCTATTGACAAGGCTCGATAGGGTGAAGTCTATCAATCTGTATCTTCCGCAGAAGGGCAAGCTTGCGGTAGTTCTATGTATTGTAAGCTCGTTAAGTTTAGATTCGTTATCGCTTGCGAATATTACGCTCATTATGTTATTCATATTCTATTCCTCCGCATCGATCATTTCACCGGCCTTTACCGATCTACCGTCACCGACTATGGCGTTTGGTCCAATTAATGCAATAGCCCATTCACCCTTGACGGCACTTCTTAATATTTCGCCTACCTTGGCATTTTCGCCGATTTTAGCATTTTCGCCTACTATGCTGAAATAAACCTCTGCACCGGGCAGAATCTCCGCACCCGGGAAAATGACCGAGTTATATATTTTAGCACCCTGACCAATCTTTGCGCCGTGTGAGATTATACTGTCCTTGACATCACCGTATACAACGGCACCCTCACTGATTATTGCATTCGATACAGATGCACTCGATGAAACATAATGAGGAGGCTCTGCGGAGCTTCTTGCGTATATACGCCTACTTGCGTCTCCGCCTATATCGAGCTCGCATTCGTCGTCAATCATATCCATATTGGCTTCCCAAAGGGAAGAAACGGTACCTACATCCTTCCAATATCCCTTAAATGTGAATGCATATAGGTTTTTACCATCGTTAAGCATAGACGGTATGATATTTTTACCGAAGTCGTTTTCACTCTCCGGATCGGCTTCGTCGTCGATAAGGTATTTTCTTAAAACGCTCCAGTTAAATATGTATATACCCATTGACGCTTTAGTGCTTTTGGGGCTTTGAGGCTTTTCCTCGAATTCCTCTATCTTGTTAGCATCGTCTGTATTAAGTATACCGAATCTATGTGCTTCTTCTATCGGCACATTAATAGCGGCGATAGTGCAATCCGCTCCGTTTTTCTTATGTTCGGCAAGCATTTCAGAATAATCCATTTTATAGATATGGTCACCCGATAGAATAAGCACATACTCTGGGTCGAATCTATCTATAAACATCATATTTTGGTAGATTGCGTTAGCAGTTCCTTTATACCATTCGCCCGATTTACCTCTGACATACGGAGGAAGAACATATACACCACCGTTTAGCCTATCAAGATCCCACGGTTGACCGTTACCGATATATTGATTCAGCTCAAACGGCTGATATTGAGTCAAAACTCCCACGGTATCGATACCCGAATTGATACAATTCGAAAGCGGGAAGTCTATGATTCTGTACTTACCGCCGAATGGTACGGCAGGTTTAGCTACCTTCTTGGTTAAAACTCCAAGACGGGTGCCTTGACCGCCGGCAAGAAGCATTGCAACGCATTCCTTTTTATTCCTCGAACTCATTATTATCCTCCTAATATTGGCGAACGGATCGCCTTATATTTATTTATTACGACTTATAGTCGATTGGATCACTTGGTTTTTGTCGATTTTTTAGTTGATCTTTTTTTTGGAGCGGACGGCTCTTCGATTAGCTGTTCGCTCGGTCGAGATTGAATCGGTTCCTGTTTTTCCTGATAGCGTACAGGCTCGAAATAAATGGCATTATAGCCCTTAAGATCGAGCGTGATATGATACGGCTCTCCGTCTACACCACCGTCCTGTGCATGAATTATTCTGCCGTTAGCGACGGGATAATCTCCGCCGTAGATGTCGTCAAAGCTATCGATAATAACTCTATAATCGCATTTTTCAGGAACACCGAGCATGAAATCCTTATGGTATACGGGCGAGAAATTGAGCAGATTAAACACATAATTACCGTTGTTGCCGATACGCATAAATGCTAAAATATTGCGTGCACTGTCATTGACGGATAACCACTTAAATCCCGAATAGTCGGAATCTCTTTCAAACATTGCAGGGTTATACTTATATAATGCGTTTAAATCTTTGACATATCGTAATAAGCCATTGTGCTTGGGAAAATCGAGTAGCATCCAGTCAAGTCCTTTATTTTCGTTCCATTCGTTGAATTGACCGAATTCACCGCCCATAAACAAAAGCTTTTTACCGGGGTGTCCCATTTGATATGCGTAATAAGCCTTAAGCCCGGCAAATTTCTCGTCATAGCTTCCTTGTTGCTTATTGATAAGCGAGCCTTTGCAGTGTACAACTTCGTCATGCGATAACGCCAAGATATAATTCTCGTTAAAGGCGTAAACCATCGAAAAGGTCATATTATTATGTACCGATTTTCTAAATATAGGATCAGTCTTTATATACTTGAGCGTATCGTTCATCCAACCCATATTCCACTTAAATGTGAAGCCTAATCCACCAGAATAGGGCGCTTTGGTAACTCCTGCGAATGAGGTCGATTCCTCGGCAATCATCTGCACACCCTTAAATCTTGTCATTATCGAGCTGTTCAGCTCTTGAAGGAATGACACCGCTTCGAGATTGGTATTACCACCGTAAATATTGGGTATCCACTGACCCGGACCTCTTCCGTAATCGAGATAGAGCATACTCGAAACAGCATCCACTCTTATACCGTCCATATGGAACATATCTACCCAGTAGTGGGCGCTCGATATCAAAAACGAACGGACCTCGTTTCTACCGTAATCGTATACAACGGTCCCCCATTCGGGATGTTCTCCCTTCTTTGGATCGGCATATTCATACAACGGACCGCCGTCAAAACGGTATAGACCGTATTCGTCCTTAGGGAAGTGAGCAGGAACCCAGTCCATGAATACACCTATGCCGGCTTTATGGCACTCGTCTACAAAATAAGCCAAGTCGTCGGGTGTACCGAATCTTGATGTCGGTGCAAACATACCTGTGCATTGATATCCCCACGAGCCTGTAAACGGATACTCCGTCAAGGGCATAAGCTCAACGTGGGTATAATTCATTTCTACAAGATAGGGAACCAATTCCTCGGCAAGCTTACGATAGCTATAGCAGTTACCGTCGGGGTATCTACGCCAAGAGCCTGCATTTATTTCGTAAATATTCATTGGATTGATAAAGGGATTATAGCCTTCTCTTTTCTTTATCCAATCACCATCCGACCATTTATGACGCATTTTATACAGTCTGCTTGCATTTTCGGGCGGTGTTTCGGTATGTATAGCAAATGGGTCTGCCTTTAATACAGTTTTACCGTCTGCACCCTTAATTGCAAACTTATATCTATCATATTCATTGGCGTTTTCAATAAAAGCTTCCCAAATGCCTACAGATATTTTATTCATGCGATGGGCGTTGGTATTCCATCCGTTAAAATCGCCTACTACCGATATTTCTTGTGCGTTAGGAGCCCAAACATGGAAAAGCCAGCCACCTTTACCATTGGCTGAAACATATTTTGGACACATTAATTTATAGCTTTCGTGATTAGTTCCCTGATGAAACAAATAAATTGGTACTGAATCGTTTTCAAAAAGCATAATTACTCCTTTAAAACATGAAATGATCAAGTCATCCAAACGACTTAAATCTTGTTTTATTACGCTATAGATTTATTTTATCATATCAAATTG
>CAZUET010000086.1:0-8189 GCA_964619685.1 uncultured Christensenellaceae bacterium | reverse complement strand
ATATTATATAATCTAAGGGCTTGTGTTTATCACGAGAATTTTTTATACGAAAAAAATCTATATAAGCGAGGATATATTATGGCAATGTTTAGAACATATCAACCAAAGAAAAGACACCGTTCAATGGTACACGGTTTCCGTCAAAGAATGTCCACCAAGGGTGGCAGAAATGTTTTAGCAAGAAGACGTGCTAAGGGCAGAAAGAAGCTTTCCGCATAGTATTAGTCGATGCAACGACAGTACCGTTTAACCAATCGACGCAGCTTCGACTATATCTACAAGCACGGTAAGTGTTATAGTGATAATTTGTTTACTCTCGTTTGCTTGGAAGGTAAATATCCATCATTCAGGGTAGGTTTTGTTACGGGTAAAAAGGTCGGTAAGAGCGTTGTTCGCAATAAGGTTCGCCGTAGAATGAGAGAAGCATTCCGTTGCTTCAAGGTTGAGGGATATAATTCCTATATACTTGTAGCTCATTCTCGTGCGAGCGAAGCGACGTTTGAAGAGGTTAAGGATTCTGTCTGTAATTTATTATCAAAGGCTGGGAAGTTAGCTCAATGAAAGCACTTGCCAGATTTTTGTTAAATTTTTATAAAAAATATATTTCTAACGCAATCTCTGCGTCGTGTATTTATATTCCGACATGCTCGTCGTACACCTATCAAGCGATAGAAAAGTATGGATTTTTTATCGGCTGTTTTAAAGGTGGACTGAGGATTTTGAGATGTAATCCGTTTGCTAAAGGCGGTTTTGATCCCGTTAGAGAAAATTATAGAGGAAAAGCAAAATGGTTAATTTAGAATCTTTATTTTCCCAAGCTCCCGAGATCACCAATTGGATCGGTAAATTGATCTATATGCTCTATGAGGCTATTGGTAATTTTGGTTGGACGGTCGTAATCTTCACCTTATGTTTGAAAGTGATAGTTTCTCCCCTTGATATTTGGCAAAAGAAGGTTACGAGGAAAAATAATATTGCAATGAAGAGAATGGAAAAGCCCATGGCTCAGCTCCGTGATGCATATCAGGACGATCCTCGTATGTTGCAAACTAAACAAATGGAACTTTATAAGCAGTATGGCTATTCCACATTTGGAGCATGCCTACCCAGCTTATTGACGATGGTCATATTCTTCGTTATTTTTAACGGCTTCAATGCGACCTGTAAATTTGAAAATCAAATGATGGTTTACGATCTTGCTAACTCATATGAGTCACTTGTAATAGATACGGGACTTATTGACGGTAAGATACAAGATCTATTTTTGGAAAAGAATAAGGATGCATTAGATACGCTTATCCGTTACGGAGTAGATGTTGAACAATTTAGAGATCGTACCGAATTTTCAGACGAAGAGGTTGATGATTTTATTGATTCTATCATGTTAGCTTATTGACGATGGTCATATTCTTCGTTATTTTTAACGGCTTCAATGCGACCTGTAAATTTGAAAATCAAATGATGGTTTACGATCTTGCTAACTCATATGAGTCACTTGTAATAGATACGGGACTTATTGACGGTAAGATACAAGATCTATTTTTGGAAAAGAATAAGGATGCATTAGATACGCTTATCCGTTACGGAGTAGATGTTGAACAATTTAGAGATCGTACCGAATTTTCAGACGAAGAGGTTGATGATTTTATTGATTCTATCATGTTAGCCGCATACGACGCTAATTCTGTCACCGAAAAGGGTGTTAAGAAGTGGGAGTGGCTATGGGTAGATAATGTATTCATGGGTGACTCGTGGCATGATACAGTGCCTACACTTGAAACATATGTAGGTACAGGATTAGGAAAGCTGAATTCATCCTTGCCCGATTGTAACTTTGAGGTGCGTGCAAAATATAATTCAAATATATATAATGCGCTGTTATCGCCTGCTCAAAAGGCATACAATAAGACCAAGACATTTGATATTAAGAATTGGAACGGTTATTTGATCCTTCCCCTTCTTTCTATTGCACTATCTATTCTTTCTACAAAGCTTATGCGAGTTGGTACACCTAAGACTCAGTCATATGATGCTAACGGTAACGCTATCGATACAGATAAGCAAATGAGAATGATGAATTGGTTTATGCCCGTTTTGATTGGTATATTCAGTTTATTCTATACAGCTGCGTTTACGATATATATGTTCTTCAACTCCTTGATAACGGTTTTATTTAATTTAGTATATAATACCGCTACTAAGAAGAAGGACGCTGAAATGGAAGAAGGAACTATTAAGAGGTAACTATGGTATCTATAGAAAAAGAAGGGAAAAATGTAGAAGTTGCTATATCCAACGGATTGGAGCAACTCGGTGTTGAGAGAGAGGATGTAATAATCGAGGTCATCAAGGAAGGCGGACTGTTTTCAAAAGCTAAGGTAAGATTGACTGTTAAGGCAACTCCTGCCGATGAACTTTGTGAATATGTCGAGGGCTTGTTGAGATATATGGGCTTGGATTGCTCCTGTGTAGTAGTTGAAAAAGAGGGTACATTGTACTGTGATATCAGCGGTAAGGACAGTCCCATTGCTATTGGATATCGTGGTGACGTCTTATCGGCAATACAATATTTAGCTACCATTTATTTGAATAGAAACGATAAGAGTAATCTTAAATTAGTTGTTGATGTCGAGGGCTACCGTGATCGTAGACACCAAACACTTATCGTTCTTGCTAAGAGATTGGCAGATAAGGCGGTAACATCCGGTGAAACAGTCGATCTCGAGCCAATGAGTACGATAGATAGACGATCCATTCATGAAGCATTAGCCGAAGACGATAGAGTTACTACAGAATCAAAGGGTGATGAGCCTAACCGTTATGTAAGTATCGTTCCTAAGGAAAAGGAGATTTCCTACGGTACGAGTAATAATTTCAAGAGATCGGGCTTCAAGACTCGTTCGTTTGGACAAAAGAAAAAGAGATTTTAATTAATAATATAAGAGGCTGTCGATGAGTATTATTGCAGGTATATCTACGCCTATTGGAAACGGAGCGATAAGTATCGTGCGTATGTCCGGAGAGGGTGCGCTTGAAATTGCACTCCGTTTTTTTTCGTGTAAACGGATAAGAGAAGGCGAGTTGATTCCTAATTATATGTATCTTGGAACATTTCACGGTGATAATTTTAAGGATCGCTGCCTTTTTGTATATTTTAAAGCACCTCGTACTTATACAGGAGAGGATCTTGTTGAATTCCATCTTCATGGCGGAGTGACGGTTACTCAAAAGGTCTTGCACACATTATTGCAAAACGGTGCGGTAATGGCACAAAACGGAGAGTTTACAAAGAGAGCATTTTTAAATGGTAAGATCGGCTTAGATGAAGCGGAAGGCATTTTAGGTGTCATCAATGCCGAAAGTGAAACCGAGATAAGTGCAGCATATAGTGTTATGCAAGGTACGGTATCTAAGAGAGTTTCGCCTATAGCCGATAGACTTATGAATGTAGTCACCATGCTTGAAGCTTGGTTCGATTATCCCGAAGAAATGGAAGACGAGGTCAATTCCGATGTCTTTCCCGAGCTTGAGGCAATCAAGATCGAGTTGGAATCATTGTTATCTACGGCTAAACAGGGTAGAATGGTTCATAATGGTATATCGGTTGCCCTTGTAGGTAGACCGAATGTAGGTAAATCGTCTTTACTAAATGCATTTTTGAGAGAGGAGCGTGCGATCGTTACCGATATTCCGGGTACTACGAGAGATACGATTGCAGAGAGTATAGTTTATAAAGGCGTGCGTATCAATCTGTTAGATACGGCAGGTATTCGTGAAAGCTCGGATATAGTTGAACGCAAGGGAATAGAGCGTTCTCTTGATGCAGTTTCAAAGGCAGATATAGTCATTTATGTATTGGATGCGTCTATATCGGAAAAGCCTGATATGTCAATGATCGAGAATGCACACGGTAAAATTATTTATGTCAATAATAAGGTCGATATAGCCGAAGGTCAGAGCGAATACCGTAATATTTCGGCACTCAAGCGTATTGGAGTGGATGAATTGCTTGATGAGATAGTTAGTGAGGTAGGTGATAAGAGGATGTATGGCGAAATGCTTACCGTCGACCGTCACATATCAGCAGTATCGTCGGCGTTAAATAGTTTGAATAACGCACTAAATAATAGACTTGCATCCTTCGATTGTATGCTTGTCGATCTTAAGGATTGTTTGACCTCTTTATTGGAAATTGACGGTGGAACAGCCTCAATTAAGATAGTTGATGAAATTTTTTCACGCTTTTGCGTAGGTAAATAGTATTATGGATAGATTTTTTGATGCAGTGGTAATAGGTGCAGGTCACGCCGGATGTGAGGGTGCATTGGCGTTAGCAAGAATGGGTAAGACCGTTCTTTTGACTGCGACAGAGGAAGAGACGGTTGCATATATGCCATGTAATCCACATATCGGTGGCACCGGTAAAGGTCATTTAGTTCGTGAAATAGACGCTTTAGGCGGCGAAATGGGTATAAATGCCGATAAAACACTTTTGCAAATAAAAATGCTCAATACCACAAAAGGTCCTGCCGTCCAAAGTTTAAGAGGACAGGCAGATAAGAGCGCATATCACAAAAGCATGCTTCAAACACTTCGTAATCAGGAGAGGTTGACGCTTGATTTTGGCGAAGTTACCGAGGTTCACGAAGAGGACGGCGTTGTTAGATCGGTCATTCTTAACGGCGAAGAGATAGCAACGAATGCCGTTGTTGTTTGTTCGGGCGTATATATGAATGCGAGAATAATCAGGGGCGACGAGGAATATTTTGAAGGTCCGTCGGGATTCCGTCCGTCTACCGTTTTAAGTAAGCAATTACAAAGTATTGGTATTCAATTCCGTAGATTTAAGACAGGTACTCCTGCCAGAATTTATAGAGATAGTATAGATTTTTCGTTAATGGAAAAGGAAGACGGAGAGGATAGCGTATATAGTTTTTCGTGTCTTTCCGATATGAAACTTACCGAGCAATTCCCTTGTTATTTGACTTATACGAATGAAGAAACTCATAGAATAATTAGAGAGAATATTCATAGAGCACCTATGTATAACGGTGCAATTAAGGGTACGGGGCCAAGGTATTGTCCGTCTATCGAGGATAAGGTAATGCGTTTTTACGATAAACCCCGTCATCAGATATTTGTTGAGCCGGAAAGTGCGGATAGCGACTTGATGTATATACAAGGAATGAGTTCATCTATGCCTCGTGATGTTCAAGAATTGATGTATCATTCGGTCAAGGGCTTGGAGCATTGTAGGTTTGCAAAATATGCATATGCTATCGAATATGATTGTATCGATCCCCTTCAGCTAAAAGCTACGCTGGAGAGTAAAACGATAAGTGGATTGTTCTTTGCCGGACAGGTCAATGGCAGTAGCGGATATGAGGAAGCAGCAGCACAAGGCTTGATTGCAGGTATCAATGCTAAACGCTATCTTGATAACGAAACGCCCTTGATACTATCGAGATCGGATGCATATATTGGTGTTTTGATAGACGATCTAGTTACACGAGGAACGAATGAGCCTTACAGAATGATGACAGCAAGGTGCGAATATAGATTGACGCTTAGACAGGATAATGCCGATAGAAGATTGACCGAGATAGGTCGAGAATACGGACTTGTTGATGATAATAGGTATCAGGCATATCTTGAAAAACAAAAGGAATGGAAGAGAATTGCCGAGATACTCGATAATTTACTCATCAAGGCGGAGGTTGCATCACCCATCGTTGAGAAGGGTGGCGAGCATCCGTTGACGCAATCTATACGGGCAAGCGAGTTATTGAAGCATAACGGAGTTAGCTATAAGGATATCATGATACTACCCGAATTGCAGTCGGTAAGTGAATCGATATTGATGGAGGTTGCTGTTGAGATAAAGTATCAAGGTTATCTCAAAAAAGAGAGTGTAGCCATTAAGGAAGCGCAAAAAATGGAAGATAAGCTTATCCCCGATGATATTGATTATAACGCAGTCACAAATCTAAGGCTGGAAGCAAGACAAAAACTTACAAATGTAAGACCTCGTACATTAGGACAAGCAGGCCGTATTAGTGGAGTCAGTCCTGCCGACATAAATGTATTGATTATAGAATTATTGAAGAGGGGGATATAATATGACTATTCAAGAAATACTTTCGCCCTTCGATATAACTGTAGGCGATACTCAAAAAGAAAAGCTTGATGCATTTTATTCATTGCTTATAGAATGGAATGAAAAAATGAATCTAACGGCAATAACCGATTATAACGATGTTACCGTCAAGCATTTTGCAGATAGCATTATAGGTTTGCCTTATATGAAAGGTAGAGTATGTGATGTCGGTGCCGGTGCCGGCTTTCCGTCTATTCCCTTAGCGGTAATGGGTGTTGATAGTTTAGTTTTAGCGGATAGCTTAGCTAAGCGTATAAGCTTTCTTAACGAAGTAATAGATAAGCTTGATTTAAGCTGTACAGCGCTTCATATCAGAGCCGAGGATATGGGTAGAGGTGAATACCGTGAGAGCTTCGATACAGTCACGGCAAGAGCGGTTGCACATACTCAAACATTGGTTGAATACCTATTGCCATTGGTCAAGGTCGGCGGTAGAGCGGTACTATATAAGAGTGGCGATGTGGACGAAGAACTGCAAAGCAGTGAATTTGCCATAGCAAGGCTTGGAGGAAAAATTGAAAAAGTAGTACGATACGAGCTATGCGGAATGGAACGCACATTGGTAATAATTTCAAAAATATCATCCACACCTAAAGCATATCCAAGATCGGGTAATAAACCAAGAACACAGCCACTGACTAAAAAATAGAGATTAATTCAATAATAATTAAGGAGATCGAATACATTGATAGATATAGATGCTTTACGAAATAATCTAAACAACCTAAAAACGCTTGTTGCAGAGTTGGGCGTATCTATTAATATATCCAAGCTTCAGGGTGAGCTTAGTGAACTCGAAAGAAAACAAGAAAATCCCGATATTTGGTCTAATGTTAAAGAAGCACAAGCAGTAATGCAACAAGCCAAAAGATTATCCAATAGGATAAATTCTTATAAAAAGCTATCCTCTGCCATTGATGAAAACTTGGAATTAATTACAATGATAGAGTCATTGGGCGAATATGACGAATTGGACTTGGTTCAAGCATCATATAAGGAGTTGAACGGAATTGCCGAAAAAATGCGGTTAGAAACCTATCTTTCGGGCGAATATGATACATGTAATGCAATTCTTGCCATTCATCCGGGGGCAGGCGGTACCGATTCTCAGGATTGGGCGGAGATGCTCTACCGTATGTATACGAGATATGCCGAAAAGAAGGGCTTTACATGTCAGTTGATCGACCTTTTGCCGGGTGAAGAAGCAGGTATCAAGAGCGTAACCTTCGAGGTAAGCGGAGATATGGTATACGGTTATCTAAAATCAGAAAGAGGTGTACACCGCTTGATTCGTATGTCACCATTCAATTCGGACGGATTACGGCATACATCATTTGCATCTCTTGATGTAATGCCTATCATCGAAGACAATTCTGTTATCGAGATTAAACCCGAGGATCTTAAGATAGATACCTATCGAGCAGGCGGTGCAGGTGGACAGCATGTCAATCGTACCGACAGTGCAGTGCGAATTACCCATATTCCCACAGGGATAGTTACTCAGTGTCAAAATGAGCGTTCTCAAATACAGAATCGTGAAGTTGCAATGAAAATGCTTAGAGCAAGACTTGCCGAGCGTAAAGAAAAGGAAAACCTCGAACGCAATAAAGCAATTAGGGGTAATATGAAAAAGATAGAATGGGGCAGTCAGATACGAACATATACGTTTCAGCCTTATACAATGGTAAAGGACGAAAGAACAGGTATGACGACATATAATGTCGACGATGTTATGGACGGAGATATAGACTGCTTTATAGACGAATATCTTAAAAGATCGGTGTCAAATGAATAACTTACAGTATAAAGAAGGATTGACAATATTAGCTATAGAAAGCTCGTGTGATGAAACGGCGTGTGCGATAATGCGTGACGGCGTTATTTTGGGTGAAAGTATATCTACTCAAATAGAGATACACCGTTTGTATGGCGGAGTAGTACCTGAAATTGCATCGAGAAACCATGTTTTGAGCATTGATGCAATAGTTAAGGGAGCGATTGAAAAGGCTGGAATAGAGCTAAACGAGATAGA
>CAZUET010000085.1:0-8238 GCA_964619685.1 uncultured Christensenellaceae bacterium | reverse complement strand
GTAGGTAATCAAAGCATACTCGAACCAATGGTTGCTAAGGATTATTCGGGCGATAGAATATATTATGAGAATGCGGAGAGTGTGATAAGCTGTGAGGAGGATCCCGTCATGGCTATTCGTAGAAAAAAGGATTCATCCCTTGTTCGTACCTTCCAATTATTAAAGGACGGATTAGTTGACGGTGGCGTGAGTGCCGGCTCGTCGGGCGCAGTTTTGTCTGCAGGATATTTTGTTTGTAAGAGATTAGAGGGTATTTCACGACCTTGTTTGATTCCCGAATTGCCGACTGTTGACGGTAAAACGGTAGCACTTGCCGATTGCGGTGCTAATGTAGACTGTACGCCCGAGTATATCGTTCAGTTTGCACAAATGGGTGTTGCTTATATGCAAGCGGTAAGAGGAATCGAAAACCCCAGAGTAGGTATTCTCAATAACGGTGCGGAGTCAACTAAGGGTAATGAACTTACTAAGAACGCTTTTAAGCTTTTGAGCGAATCTAACCTAAACTTTGTAGGAAGCTGTGAGGCTCGTGATATTCTAAGCGGTTCATTCGATGTAGTCGTATGCGATGGCTTCGACGGAAATATCGCTCTTAAGAGTGCAGAAGGTACTGCAAATGCGGTATTTAAACTCTTGAAAGACAGTATCAAAACATCGCTTAGAGCAAAGCTCGGTGCTGCACTTTTGATGCCTGTGCTTAAAGGACTTAAGAAAAAGCTTGACTATACCGAGCATGGCGGAGCAGGCTTAGTCGGTATCAAAAAGCCATTTGTAAAGTGCCACGGTTCATCGAAAGCAAAGACTATCTCTGCTGCAATACTTCAATGTAACGAGATGGCTGAGGGCGATCTTTGCGGTAAAATATCCGCATTGCTTGGAAATTAATATGAATTTCGATCATTTAGAGCAGTTACAAAAGAAAATAGGTTATAATTTTAAAAATAAGGCTTTATTTATCAAGTCCTTGACTCATCCGTCTGTATCGGCGGATAGTAATAACCAATTACTTGAATATCTTGGCGATTCCTTACTTGATTTTTTGGTTGCAGAGTATTTATATGATCTCGATCCCGATATGGAAGAGGGCGTAGCAACCAAGAAAAGGTCTGAAATGGTCAGTAAATGGCCCTTAGCTAAGATATATGATGATATTGGATTGGTTAATTGTATCAATGTTTTTAATGTCAATAAGCATGATATCAGCGATAAGTTCAAGTCCGATTTTGTGGAGTCGGTGCTTGGTGCAATATATATCGACGGCGGTATCGAAAACGCACGCAAATTTGTTTTAAGATTTATTTGTAATACTAAACCTGTTGCCGAGACTAAGGATTTTAAATCTAAACTCTATGAGTATGCTGCCAAGCATCAACTCAAAGTCCGTTTCGATGACGATAAGAGTGGTGAGCCTCATAGACAACATTTCTATTCTACTGTCTATATTGATGAGGTAAAATACGGATACGGTGAGGGTGATACCAAAAAGGAAGCTCAACAAGAAGCCTCAAGCGTCGCATTGGAGAAGATTAAAAAATGTATGTAGTAAAATTAAAACAAGGAAAAGAAAAAAGAGCCCTAAATCATCCTTGGATATATGCAAACGAGGTTGAAAAGATAAGCGGTAAGGATAAAAACGGGTCTATTTGTAAAGTAATATCTCATGACGATAAGCTTGTTGGATATGGTTTTATCAATCATTTATCTAAGATTCTTGTTAGGATCATTTCAAGAAAGGATGAAACCTTTGATTATGATTTTTTTAAGAATAGATTACAAGAATCTATACATAAAAGGGAACTGCTCGGCTTTTCTTCATCGTCAAGATTGGTTTTTGCCGAAAGCGACGGATTACCGGGACTTATCGTAGATAAATATGATAAGGCATTGTCTATCCAAATAATGTGCTTGGGTATGGAGCTTATGCGTGAAAGCATAGTTCAAATGCTTGTGGAAATCTTAGATCCTATTTGTATTTACGAAAGAAGCGATTCGCCTTCACGCATTAAAGAAGGGTTGGAAAAAAGGTGCGGTGAGGTTTATAAGAGCCTTCCCGAAAAGGTCGAGATAGAAGAAAATGGACTAAAACTTAATGTTTTTATCGCAACAGGGCAAAAAACAGGATATTTTCTCGATCAAAAGAAAAACCGTAAGAGATTTGGCGAGTACGCAAAGGACTTGGTTGTTCTTGATTGTTTCTCGAATATTGGAGGCTTTGCTCTAAATGCCGCAAAGGGCGGTGCTAAATCAGTCTTGGCTCTCGATATAAGTCAGCTTGCTGTAGACGCCATTAAAGAGAATGCCAAGCTTAACGGCTTGAATATAGATACAGAATGCGTTGATGTCTTTGAAAGACTGCGTTCGTTAAGAGCAGAGGGAAGAAAGTTTGATCTCATCTGTCTTGATCCGCCGGCTTTCATTAAGAGTAAGGATACCGTTAAAAGCGGTTATGCGGGATATAAGGACATCAATATTTGTGCTTTAAAGCTACTCAATAAGAATGGAATACTGTTTACATGTAGCTGTTCACATCATTTAACCATTGATTTGTTTATGAGTATGCTAAGGGATAGTGCGATAGAGTCGGGTTCCGATGTAAGTCTTTTAGAGCTTTTCATACAAGCTCCCGACCATGCTTCGAATATTTTGGAAGAAGAAGCACTATATCTTAAGGTTGCGGTACTAAGGAAGAACAATTAACCTTAGAATCTAAATATCTATTCAAATATGTATAAAATGTATTTAAAATGCTGATGTTTAGATGTTGAGATTTTTGATTTTTTGTTCTATAATAATAATTAAAGGAAGAAAATTTGTTATTCGGAGGTAATTCGATGAGTTTAAAAAGGATTGAGATTCATGGCTTTAAATCCTTTTCGGATCATACCGTGATTGATATTGACGAGAACCAAAACTTTGTCGGTATCGTAGGTCCTAACGGATGCGGTAAGAGTAATATCAGTGACGCCATCAGGTGGGTATTGGGCGAATCAAGTGCTAAGCAGATTCGTGGCTCAAACATGCGTGATGTTATTTTTTCCGGTTCGGAAAAGGTAAAGCCAATGAACTTTGCCGAGGTTGTCTTGTATTTTGACAACCCCTCGAGGGAAAATGGACAAAAGGTATTTAACTATTCGGGCGATGAATTCAGTATCGGCCGTAAAATCTTTAGAAATAAGGGAGATAATATCTATTATTTCAATGGTAAACCGTGTAGAAGAAGCGAAATTATGGCATTATTCCGTGATACCGGTGCAGGTAAAGACGGATTTTCCATTGTTGGACAAGGTCGTATTTCGGATATTATCATATCGAAATCACAGGATAGGCGTAAGATATTCGATGAGGCTGCAGGTGTATCCAATAATAAGGCAACCAAGAGAGATACTATTAAAAAGCTCGATGGTATAGCTATTAATCTTGCAAATCTTCAGATGACTCATGACTATTATGAGGCAGATTTAAAAACACTTGCCGAAGAGGTTGAAAAAGCCAATAGATATATCGAGGTTACTAATCAGATTAAGGACCTTGAATTGAACTATTTTATCCACATTCAAGAAAGCTTGGATAAGGATAAGGCTAAGATTCAAGCTGATATAGATGCAAAAAGCGAATATCTTGAAAAGCAAGAGCAAGGCTTGAGCGAGGTCAAGCGTAAGTTGTCAAAGCTCGATGACGAAACTAAGACGATTGACGAAGAGATTGACCGTTCCTATAATCTTAGACAGGAGCTTAGTGTTCGTTCTGTTAAGCGTAACAGCGAGTATCAACAATACGAAAATACATTTAATAATGCTAAAGACACATTAAAGCGTATTCAAAACGAGCAGGATAATGTTTATGCTGATATTGAAAAATTGAAGGCACAACAAGCAGAATCCGCTAAGGAGCTTGAACAAACTAAAAATTCTTTGGTCGAAAAAGAGCTTGAAAGAGCTGAGGTTCAAGCAGAATATGACATGGTCGAAGGCGATATTAAAGCACTTCAAAGCGAAATCGATACATATAGCGATAAACGTTTATCGGGTGTAGAGGATATTAGCGTTTTAAAATCGCTTGAAGCAAGTGCATCGGCAACTATCGATGTTTTGAAAGAAACTATCGAATCAAATAAGAAATCAATTGCCGAAGCCACCCAGTCGATTGCACAGGATAGGGCAAAACTGGATACCTTGATTGAGCGTCTTGATGATATTCGTAGAAATAAGGATATTGCTAATAACGAAAGACGTGTATCGGTTCCGAAGGTTAATGAATTGAGAATCGAAAAGAATAAGACCGCTCAAGAGTATAACTCCATGATAGAGCAGGTCGCTTATAAAAAGCACAATGTAGAAGCTTTAACCGCAAGATTAAAGGAAGAGCGTGGTTATAATAGAGTTACTCGTGCCGTTTTGGACAGAGCAAAGACCGATCAAGCCTTTTCACGCTATGTTTTGGGTGCGGTAGGCGATCTATATAAGGTGGATGAAAAGTATTATGAGGCTATCTCCGCATGCTTAGGTGGTAGTGTTAATAACATCGTTACCGAAAATAGAGAAGGCTCTAAGATTATACTTGACTATGCAAAATCATTGCATATAGGTAGACTTACTACATATCCGTTGTGCGATATACAGGGTGAAAGACTTGCAAGGTCCTATCAATCTGCACTTAATCATAGAGGGGTCATCGGTTTAGCCTGCGATCTTATCGAGTATGATAAAAAATATGACGATATCTATACCCAGCTTTTAGGTAAGATTGTAGTAGTTGACAACTTTAATACTGCGAGTGAACTAAGGAATTTATATCCTCGTATGTTTAAAATGGTTACCCTAAACGGTGAATACTTCGATATTTCGGGTGCCATTTCGGGTGGTGACAATAAGAGCGGTACAGAGCAAGCACTTAGTAAGGCAAGACAAGAATACGACGCATTTAAGACTAAATTCGATAATTTAGAAAAATATTATCATGGTATCGATAAACAAATTAACGATATTAACGATAATCTCGAAAGATCTCGTACATTGCTTGAAAAGTATAATACAGAGGAAAGTGTATGCGTAACGGAGAGAAATAACTATTCCCAAAGAATAGAGGTTTCCGAAAAGGTTTTGCGTGAAACTCAAGTTTCGTTGGCTATTCTCGAAAAGAGATTAGAGGCTAAATTCAATGAGATCAATGAGGCTAAGACAAAGAGTGGCGAAGCATCAAGCGATAGAAGTAATATCGATACACTTATCGAAAGTAAGAAAAAGGCACTTGCCGAGAAACAGATTGATTTTAACGATTTTGCCGATAAGCTCAAGGCTTGTGAGGTTGCAATTTCCGCTTTGAAGGAGCAACAAAAACAATTAGAGGCTAATCTCGAAAGAATCACTCATTCTATAAACGAAAAGGACGGTCTTGCTGATTCTTATGTTAAGGATATCGAGAACCAAACAAATCTCATTATCAACCTTGAAAAGAATGCTCCGGCGCCCATTATGAGCGAAGAAGAGAATAATAAGATTGAAGAGATCAACCAAAGTATTGCTCAGTTCAATTTAAGAAAGGAAGAAATCATTAAGCTAAGGACAAGCTTGAATTTGGATTCCGATAACTTTAATGAGCGTATCGTTCAAGCATCTAAAGATCTTGCTACAAGTCATACAAGACTTGAAAATATGGATAACGAGGTCGTTAAGTGGACCGAAACCATTTATAACAACTATGGTTTGACCTATGAAACCGCACTTCCTTATAAGAGAGAAGATTACGAGCATAGTAAGACCAATAGCGAATTGAGTAAGTTAAATGCACTCAAAAACAGAATGGGTAACGTTAACCTTAATGCAGAGGAAAGCTTCAAGATTAAGAATGCCGAATTTGAGGTATTGTCAGCTAATCTTCTTGATGCTCAAAAGGCTAAGGAAGATACCGAAAATCTACTTGAAACCATTTCACAAGAGATTGATAAGAAGTTCAGCGTAGCATTCACCGCAATCGGTGATTACTTCCAGCAGACCTTTACCGATCTATTCGGTGGCGGTAAGGCTGAGCTTGTTCTTGTACCTCAAGAAGAGGATGACGAGGATGACGGTGTAGATATTGCTGTTCAGCTTCCCGGTAAGAGTAAGAAGTCATTGTCGCTATTGAGCGGTGGCGAACAGACTTTGACAGCGATCGCTATCATATTTGCAATATTGAGATATAGAAGCTCTCCGTTCGTTATTCTCGACGAGGTCGAATCTGCACTTGACGAATCTAACTGTGTAAGATTTGCTAAGTACCTAAGAGAGTTCTCTAAGATAGCAAGATTCTTGGTAATTACCCACAAGAAGCCGACTATGGAAAATGCCGACATTCTATACGGTGTAACCATGATGAGGCCGGGTATATCTAATATAGTATCTGTATCCATGTCCGAGGCACAAAAAATGTCGGAGGATAATGAATAATGGGATTTTTCTCTAAAATTGCAGAAGGACTAAGAAAAACTAAGGAAAATATTTCCAAAAAGCTATACGAGGCATTCAAGGGTAAAGCACTCGACGATGACTTTTATGATAACCTCGAAGAGGTGCTATTGACCGCCGATATAGGTGCAATAGCATCTGCAGAGCTTATCGACGAGCTGAGAGATGTCGCTTATCAAAAGCGACTTACCTCTCCCGAACAAGCTAAGAGCGAGTTTATGCGACTTATAAAGGATAAGATTGATTTTGAGATCGAGCCTTATAGTTATCCCTTGTGTATACTTGTAGCTGGTGTAAACGGAGTTGGTAAAACAACTGCAATAGGTAAGCTTGCAAACTACTTCACTAAGCAAGGTAAGTCTGTTGTTTTAGCTGGTGCAGATACCTTTAGAGCTGCAGCAGGTGAACAGCTTCAAGAATGGGGCGACAGGAGCAAAGTAAGAGTAATTCGTCACGAAGAGGGTGCAGATGCTGCCGCTGTAGTGTATGACGCAATAATGAGTGCAAAGGCAAAGGGAACCGATGTGCTTTTAATTGACACAGCAGGTAGACTTCATGTTAAGAAAAACCTAATGGACGAATTGGCAAAGATAAACCGTGTTGTAGAGCGTAATTATCCCGAAGCTGATTATAGAACATTTATTGTTCTTGATGCGTCTACAGGTCAAAATGCAGTTAATCAAGTGGATATTTTTGACGAATTTATCGATATTGACGGTATCATTCTAACTAAGCTTGACGGAACATCTAAGGGTGGAATAGTTGTTGCTATTTGTGCCGAAAAAGAGATACCCGTTTTGTATGTTGGAGTTGGAGAGCAAAAAGAGGATCTCTTGCCATTTGATGCAGATGATTTCGTCAAAGGAATTTTTGAATAACCATTCGAGGGGTTGACTCTCGTCACAGCGGATACCAATGATTTCCGCTGTTTTTGAGTAAGGAGTATTATATGATAGTGATCGGAGCGGGTGCTGCAGGCTTAATGTGTGCATATAAAGCATCCTCAAACGGTGCATCGGTAACGGTTATAGAGCGTAACGAAAAAGCGGGCAAAAAGATATATATAACCGGTAAAGGACGCTGTAATGTTACCAATGCTTGTGAGATAAGCGAATTTTTTAACAATGTGCCGACAAACCCAAAGTTTTTATATGGGGCTGTCCGTACTTTTTCGCCGTCCGATCTTATCGAATTATTTGAAAGCTTAGGCTTAAAGGTCAAAATCGAGCGTGGTAATCGAGTATTTCCTGTAAGCGATAAGGCAAGCGATGTTACTGCGTGCCTTTATAAAGCATGCTTAGATAACGGAGCTAAATTTGTATTTTCTACCACTGTTAAGGATATAAAAAAGGTAGAAGGTGAATTTATCGTATATACCGATAATGGAACTTTTAATGACGAAAAAGTGGTAATTGCTTCCGGTGGTAAAAGCTATCCGTCTACCGGTTCAAACGGTGACGGTTACCGATTTTTAAGGAATTTCGGACATACCATTATTGAGCCCGTATCGGCACTTTCCGCATTGTATGCGAAAAATACAAAGCCACTTGCAGGACTATCGTTGAGAAACATTCAAGCAACTATTACGAATGACGGCAAAAAGGTTGCTTCCGAGTTTGGTGAAATGCTTTTTACCCATGAGGGTGTAAGCGGTCCTGTCATCTTGACAATGTCGAGCCTTATCAACAGAATGGATATTTCTAAGCTCAAACTGGAAATAGACTTAAAGCCTGCATTGGACGAAAAAAAACTGAATGATAGGATACTTAGAGATTTTGCTGATAATAAAAATAAA
>CAZUET010000084.1:0-8267 GCA_964619685.1 uncultured Christensenellaceae bacterium | reverse complement strand
ATATAATTATAAAAACTACATAATGAGGTGTTTGATGAAAAAGCTTCTGCTTATAGACGGTAATAGTATAGTTAATAGAGCATTCTATGCAATGCCCAATCTTACAAGCTCCAAGGGTATTTGTACAGGTGGTATTTTTGGATTTATAAAAATGCTTTCTAAACTCATTAAAGAGGAAAAGCCTACGCACATTGCTTGTGCATTCGACTTAAAAGCCCCAACCTTCCGTCATAAGGAATATTCCGAATATAAAGCAGGTAGACATCCTATGCCTGAAGAATTGGTTCAGCAAATACCACTGTTAAAGGAATTGCTTGTAAAAATGAATATTGCAATCTATTCACTCGAGGGGTATGAGGCAGATGATATTTTAGGTACATTATCATTGAACTTTGACGGGGATACCATTATCGTATCGGGTGATAAGGATATATTACAGCTTTCGAGCGAGCATACCACTGTTTATCATACAAAAAAGGGTATAACAGATGTTATCAAATATACGCCTGCGTTACTTAAGGAAGAGGGCATAAGAGAACCTATTAATATTACCGATTTAAAGGGGTTAATGGGTGATTCGTCCGATAATTTGAAGGGCGTTGCCGGTGTTGGTAAGGTTACTGCGACTAATTTAATATCGGAATACGGCGATCTTGACAATATTTATTCACATATCGATGAGATTAAAGGCAAGCTTCAGGAAAAGCTTATAAACGGTAAAGAAGATGCTTATATCACTAAAAAGCTTGCTACCATTTATAGAGAAGTTCCTATTCAATATACCGAATCCGATTTAGAGTTTAAAGGGACTCTATCTGACGATGCTTATAGAGCTTTGATCAATTTTGATTTCAAAAATGTCGAAGATATGTTTGATTTTAATAGAGAACAGGTCAAGAGTGAAGTTGTTCGGCATAATATAATATCATTAGCCGATAATGACGAATTGATGAATGCATTGAAAGTTGTAGAGAATACTAAAAAGCTATGCTTTATTTATGACGAAAAATTGAGTTTTTCGGTCGATGGTATTAATGAATATATTATTAAAGAAGCTGAGGACCTTTTATCAATAACTATTGACGAGGATTATGCGTTAGAACAAATTTCTTCGTATCTTAATAGAGAAGATATATCGGTTTTAGTTTTTGATTTAAAATCAATGTATCATTCCCTTGATAGATTTGTAGATTGTTTTAAAGCGGATGATCTACTATTATTAAGTTATGTTGCCGATGTATCTCGTCATAAAACCGAGTTAAAGCCATTATTAGAAGGTTACGGCTTAGATGCAAGTGCACCGGCTTGTAGTGTTTTGCAATTATTTGATTTACTTCAATCACAAACAAAGGAAGAGGGTAGCTACTCTGTGTATACCAATATCGAGATTCCACTTGTAAAAGTTCTTTATTCGATGGAGAAAATCGGATTTAGAGTGGATATCGATATGATAGATAACTTGAACGACATATATGACGATAAGATAGCATTGCTTGAAAGAGAGATCTATAACCTCGCCGGAACAAGATTCAATATTAATTCGCCTAAACAGCTTGGAGAGATACTTTTTGATAAACTTGGATTGCCCGGTGGTAAGAAAAAAAGCACAAGTGCCGATGTTTTGGAAAAGTTAGTATATATAAATCCGATAGTTCCGCTTATTTTGGAGTATAGAAAGATCGCTAAGCTTAGATCGACTTATATTATTGGAATAAAAAAACAGCTTGATAATTCAAGTAGATTGCACACTATTTTCAAGCAAGCATTGACAACAACGGGAAGATTATCATCCACTGAGCCTAATTTACAAAATATTCCTGTGAGAACGGCTGAGGGTAAGGAGATTCGTAAGGCATTTATCGCATCGAACGGAAACAAGCTCGTCGTATCGGACTATTCTCAAATAGAGCTTAGGTTAATGGCACATATGTCCGGCGACGAAAGAATGATCAGAGATTTTCAAACCAATAAGGATATTCACTCTGCAACCGCAAGTGCAGTTTTTGGCGTTGATATTGAAGATGTAACAAAAGAAATGAGGCGTAAAGCAAAAGCTGTTAATTTTGGTATTATCTATGGAATCAGCGATTTTGGTTTGAGCGAAGATATCGGATGCTCTGTTGGTGAAGCTCGTGAGTTCATAAAGAAGTATTTTGAAACATATCCTAAAGTAAAAGAATTTATGGATGGAACCGTTCAAAAAGCAAAGGAATGCGGATATGTTCAAACTATTTTTGGTCGAAGAAGAATAATTCCGGAGTTAAATTCCTCGGTATATAATATGCGTATGTTCGGTGAAAGGGCTGCTATGAATATGCCGTTGCAAGGCACTGCAAGCGATATTATTAAGCTTGCAATGATAAAAGTATTTGATTCGCTTAAAGAGATTCCAGATGCTCATTTGATATTGCAGGTTCATGACGAATTGATTGTAGATTGTCCGGAAAAATATGTTAATGAGGTCGCAAATATCGTTAAACATTCTATGGAAAGCATTGTTGAACTAAAAGTTCCATTGATCGCTGAAACAGGTTCTGCATTAAATTGGTTGGAGGCTAAGGATTAGTATGTATATAATTGGAGTTTTTGGAAAAATGGGTTCAGGTAAATCCACATTTATGATGAGCCTAAATAGACATAATGCGGAGATCTTTTCGACAGATCAAATTAATGCAGAGTTGTTAAAGGATGATAAATATCGCAAAATTCTTGAGCGTAAATTTCCTGAATGCTGTTCATTAGGTAGATTGGATAAAGAAGAATTAAAAAAGAGGATATTTGACTCAAGAGAAGCAAATGATAAACTGACTAAGCTTGCACATCCTCGAATTAAACGTATTTTGAAAAAACGCATAAGAGAATGCGGTATGCCTATTATATATGTAGAAATGTCCGTTTTTGTCGATAAATTCCTAAAGTTTGACGAAAAATGGCTTATCAAAGCTCCATTAGAAGATCAGATAAGAAGAGTCATGAAGCGTGATTTAACTACTGAGGGTATTGCAAAAAAGTATATCGAATTCCAACAAATTCCAAGCGATGATTATTTCGATAAGGTGTTTGTTAACGAGGACCCGTTTTCATTGCATCATCAAGGTAATAAGGAATCGAAGAGAGTACTTGAGCAACTTGATTTAAATGATTAGAGCGTTTACTCATAATTGTTGTAAACAAAAGAGTAAAGTTATAATAATTATCTTGATCATTATCTTGATCGTATCCATTCTTGGTGTAATGCTAAGGATGGGTTTCTCTTATTCAAAAACCATAAAGCAAATTGCAATTTTGTTTAACATAGATACAGCCTTAATTATGTCAATATGTAAGGTTGAAAGCGGTTTCGATAGAAGGGCAATTTCTAAGGTAGGTGCGGTAGGGTTGATGCAAATAATGCCACAAACTGCGGAATCAATATGTATATCAAACGACATTGAATATAATTATGAGAAATTAACGGATACAAAATACAATATAACGATAGGTTGTATTTATCTTCGTTACCTATTGGAAAAATTTGAAACAGAATGGGCAATAGTTGCGTATAATGCAGGTGAAACAGTTGTAAGTGAATGGATGAAAAATGGAATTGAATTATCTTCAATCCCATATAAAGAGAGTAGAGAATACCTGTTAAAGGTTAGGAATATATACAAAATATACAGTAAGTTGTATTAATAAATTATTTAACGAATAAATGATATGTTTTAACGAGCAGTTTCTTTATTTAGTTGTTATTGTATAAATAATTTATTATCATAAACATATCATTTACAAATAGATTTTTATTTATTAGTTAATTTCTTGACAATTATTGTATTTATCGTTAGAATAATATAGAAATAAATAGATGCGGGTATGGCGGAATTGGCAGACGCGTAAGATTCAGGTTCTTATAGCCATTACGGCTGTACAGGTTCAAGTCCTGCTACCCGCACCAAAAATCGACAAGTTTTGATAGAAGCTTGTCGATTTTTATTTCTTCAATCTTCACTAAAATCCAATTCAGCTTGGATTTCATAACGGTTAGGTGAATTCATTATTGTAAATTATTCTTGTTTTTCTCGCTTGATTTTCATATTGGTCTATGCTATACTTAATCTAACAGATAAATACGCAACATTCTCGTATTATGGAGGATATTAATAACATGAATATTTTGCTTATAAATGGCAGTCCAAAAGGGAAACAAAGTAACACTTATAAGCTTGCTACTGCTTTTATTGATGGCATCAAGGAGAGGGAAGATATCATTTTAAACGAGATCTTTGTTAATAAGCTTGATTTAAAGCCTTGTCTTGGATGCTTTTCCTGTTGGAATAAAACCCCCGCCAATTGCGTTATTGACGATGATATGCAAGATATTATTCAAAAGTTACTGTGGGCAGATGTAACGGTCTGGTCATTCCCTCTTTATTATTTCAGTGTACCAAGTAAATTGAAAGCCTTGATCGATAGACAGCTTCCCATGGTGCTTCCCTTTATGGTCGAAAATTCAGAAAGCGGAAGTCATCCTACGAGATACGATATGAGTAAAAAGAAAAATGTTTTGATTTCTACTTGCGGATTTTATAAGGCAGAGGGAAATTATGATTCTGTAATTCCTATGTTTGATCATTTACTCGGTAAGGGAAATTATGAAACAATTTTCTGTTCACAAGGCGAATTGTTTAGAGTTCCCGAGCTTTCAAAGAGAACGGATGAATACCTTGAATATGTGAAGAGTGCAGGAATTGAGTTTACGGAAGGCAAAATAACAGATAATACAAAAGCAAAGCTTAATACATTGCTTTTCTCCAAAGAAACATTTGAAGCAATGGCCGACGCAAGTTGGGGCATTGATAAGAACGGAGAGAAAGCCGACGAATCAATGGTTTTTACAAAGCAGATGGCTGCACTTTATAATAAAAATGCATATAATGGTCA
This sequence comes from uncultured Christensenellaceae bacterium, assembly GCA_964619685.1. Taxonomy (GTDB): domain Bacteria; phylum Bacillota; class Clostridia; order Christensenellales; family CAG-1252; genus RUG14300. The sequence goes on along the minus strand of CAZUET010000084.1, from coordinate 3,344 downwards.
TGATATTGTCCTTGAAATGTATTACACGGATATAGATAAGCAATATCAAATAGTTTTAAAGCGTGACGGTTATGAGTTTCTATCTGACTGCACGATGGAATATACAACAAGGATAGAAACTTCGTTTTCACTTTGGAAGGATATTGCAAAAGGAGTTATCAAGGGCGATGAGGCGTTGATGAAGCATATGTATAAGGTCAAAGGCGATTTTGATCTAATGATTCACTGGGATTCGTATTTTTGTTATGCCTCAGAAAAAAATACTCCAACCGAAGACACTTATAAAACACCAAATACAAATATGATGTCATTACTGATTCCCTGGATTGTATTTTGGGTTGCTATTGGAGTTAATAATTTCGTTGGATGTTTTATTGCGATAGGTGCATGTGCATTGATACCGCTGGTTTTTTATAAGACTCGAACGACGATATATGAATTGATCTCTAATGGTGTATTAATACTTTTTTCGGGGGCGATTATTCTCGGAGTTGATGATAAGATAATACTTCCAATCTCTTATTTCTGCTTCGGTGTTATGTGGACATTGTCTTGTGTATTTAAGCTTCCATTGACTGCTCATTACTCTGTCAATAATTACAGTAGCGATATGTTGAACAATCCGCTATTTATAAAAACTAATAAGATACTGACCGCCATGTGGGGAATATTATATATACTAACATCGATATGGACATATTTCTTGATGCGAACATCGATATCGAGTTATATTGGAATAATTAATAACATTTTACCTATTTTAATGGGAATATTTACTGCTTGGTTTCAAAAATGGTATCCGGCAAGAATTGCTAAAGGTAAATAAAAACTGTTTAGGAATAAAACAATATTTAACTTATGTTTGGTTATGTTTACAATACCTTGTGCTATCACATATAAAAAGTAGGAGTGTGAATATATGCCACTTGGGATAATTAGAAATGATATTACAAAAATGAAGGTTGACGCAATTGTCAATGCTGCAAATTGCTGGCTCATGGGTGGTGGAGGTGTTGACGGTGCGATCCACCGTGCAGCAGGTCCAGGTCTTCATGTCGAGTGTAGAAATCTTGGAGGTTGTGAGACAGGTAAAGCGAAGATTACCGCCGGATATGATCTTCCTGCAAAGTACATAATTCATACAGTAGGTCCTATTTATCAAGACGGAATGCACGGAGAAAAAGAATTACTTGAATCTTGTTATCGTGAGTCTTTGGCGCTTGCAAAAGCTCATCAATGTGAAACGGTTGCATTCCCGCTTATCTCGTCGGGCGCATACGGTTATCCTAAAGCAGAAGCTCTAAAAGTTGCTATAGACAGTATAAATGATTTTCTACTTGAAAATGAAATGACAGTCTATATTGTTATTTTTGATAATGCCCCATAGATTTTTTATAATGATATTATTTGACTTTTAGGTATTAATTAGAAACAATTAGACTTATAATTCGAGTTTTTAGTAGTATAATAATTTGATTTTAGGTATTCAAATTAGTTTCTAACCATTCAACATGTTGATACATCCAAGATAAATTGCTTTGAATTTGAGATGATAATTTTTCGAATGATCTATTCCATCTTAGGTTATCGTATTGAATTAACATATCAAAATCATTTTGGTATATCATATAATTATTCAATTTTGATTCTAAATTCGTTATGATAGATTTTTTTGTATTTTCAAATAGTTTATTATACACTTCCTTAAAAGTTGTATTATTAGATAGTGTTATAAACAAATAAGACGAATTAAAAATTGCAGCATTTGATTCTATTCCACAACCAAAAATTGAATCAAAATCCCATACTGGCCCCATACAAAGCTTTGAGTTATTCGTTTCGTCATATTTGTAAAAATAAATATTTGAACCGCCTGCATCGTAAGTTGCCAAGTAGTTATGAACAAGGATCCATTTTGCAAATGATTCGATGTCGATATAACTTAAATAGTCTTTACCGTCTTTCATCGCATTCTCAAAACTTGATACATAATCTTTTATATACTTATATTGGGCAGAATTACTATTTATATCATCAGGATCCGGGTATTTGAAAGTATATTTTGCCGGATGTTTTTTAGTTAAAGGAGTTTCAAAGTAAAGATCTTCATTCCACCAATATGCATCTTGTTCTATGATAAAGCCTGATTCTGAAATAGGAACTCTTGATTGCTCGTTTCCTTCTCCACTTCCTTTTGATACACTTTCTGTTAAAATATAAACTCCTCTAAAATCCCCGTTGACTATTAGATAAACATATTCATATTTAGGTACATAGTTAACTCCAACAGTTTCAGCAACTGTGCATCCTAATATTTGTTTAATGTCTTGACCCTGTGATAATAAAACCCAATCTTTACTCTTATAGTTTTTATCATCTCTTCCGTCTAATAATCCCGAAAGCAGGTCGATTTTAGTTGCAACTTTTATTTTTAACGGCTGTTTCTCGTAGTATGCTGAAGTGTTCCCTCTAACTTTTACTTTTGCACCTTGGTAATCTTCGTCAGTATTGTATGAAGAGTAAACCAAGTTATTATCTCTATCAAAAATGGATACCTTACTTTGAACATACTTTGCATTTGTTATCCCGGCTCCCCAATATCCCCTCGGTGCTGCGACATATTCACATGTGGGCCATATAGAATTTTCAGTGTCTATTTCTACTCTTGGAAATTGTGGATTATCAGAATGAGATAAATTAATTCTTGAACAATTAACTGTAGCGCCAATAATCGGATTTTGATTTGTATCAATATTTTTTAGATAGGATGTAAATGTAAAATAATAAACAATATCTTTTTCTAAAACGATATTCCAATGATAATTATCTAATGTATTAGCATGTTTGAATGTATGTATTTCTTCACCAAGAGAGGACGAGACTGTTATTTTTGTACTATCAATAATAGAATCATCTGCATAGTTCCAATAGAAATCGCACGAACCGAAATCATCTGTTTTTGAAGCAAAATTTAAAAACTTTCCAGCGCCCACATTTGTGTTTTTAGATTGGTTTTCCTTACATCCTACAAGTGAAATGCAAAAAGCAACTATTACAAATACTAACAACAAAGATACATATTTATACCTATTTTTCATATCAAATCTCCTAAAAAAGCTATTTCTTTAGTCCTAAAATGTCTTCTTCTTTGAAGTCATATAATAGGGCAGGGCATTGACCACCAATCTGAATAGTATATAAAACTTTTCCATCATTATCTAAATGTGCATCATATATCCAACCGAAGCATAATTCTCCTCTTCGTCTAAATGTAACAAGATCGGATTTTTGGTATTTTGCAGTTTGTGGATATTTGTTCTTTTTCTTGAAACACATAATAATTA
>CAZUET010000083.1:0-8276 GCA_964619685.1 uncultured Christensenellaceae bacterium | reverse complement strand
CATAATCAGCATCGAAATAAGCGTTACATATAGAGCATTGATAATGTCCCTTAGTACCCTTCGTTTTACATGTCGATGGAACTTCGTCAATAAACGTACCGTAATCATGGGTGCATTCTTCTTCTGCATACGCCTCATTCACACAATTCGGCACAAGTGCGATCAGTGCTGACAACAGTAGCACTGCAAATAAAGTAATAATGATCTTTCCTTTAAGTTTCATGGGGATATCCTCCTTCAAATATGTATAGACCGCTTAGATCTATTCAACTAAGTATAGTATACGGATGGCAACTTGCAGACAGAAACGGTCAATTATCCGTTTACATTAACCTAATAGAATTTAGGTAATTATTCTATATTCGTCATTATTATAATAACATATCAATTTGATAATTTCAATCATTTTTTTAATAAAGCGTTCATTTACCCTTATTAATAATTCTTAACATTTTCACGATGTTGTGGATATAAGACAATGTATTAAATCATATATAACAATACAATATTCAATTGACTACCCTTATTATTAATCTGGACGATAACGATAGATCTATGGTTTTATATCCTCTTATAATAATAGAAAAAAATAAAACTACTATTCTAATCAATACCTATCATAGTTTTATCGGTTTTCACATAAAATGTAACAAAAAAGGAGTTTTTAATATGAAAAAGATTATTATGATCATGATTTTATTGATAGTATGTGCAATTACTATAACGGTTTTGGTATCGTGCAAACCAAGTGAGGACAATGAACCTAACGAAAAAAATAATATAAGCTATATTCAAACATCATTTTATAGAGGATTTATCACAAATTTTGAAGTTAGGATCACCGCAGGAAAAAAAGAGGTGTTATTTGTTGCAGACGGTAAAACTAATGACTGTAAGGAATTTTCTACCGTTACTCTTATACCCGATTCGACCGATCTATATAATAATGAATATAAGTTTATAGTGACAGGCGAAAACGGAGAATTGAGCGGTACACTTAATAAGGATTCGTTCGGTGCATATTATTATCTCGATATTGACCTATCCTCTATCGGTAAATTAAAAAAAGTATGTATATCGTACGCTAACCAAGAAAAAGAAATTGAATTGGTAGATATGCTTGAAAATAAGATCGATGCTAAGGGTGCATTAGATATTGCAAAACAAACGCTTCAAGCAAAGCTCGATTCCGATAATAAGGAAAGAGAAATATATATTAGAATGATAAATAATACGACTGACCCTAATAGTACATATTATTGGTATGTCGCATTTATTGCTGACCCAACCGATTATTATGCGTGTTTGATCGAACCGATTAATGGCGGTGTGGTCAGTTGTACGAAGTAGAACAAAGGAATGAGTATCGTCCACTATCATACATTTTTTCCGTCCGCAAAATACCAAATTGTTATACAATTTGATTTTCGCTTCGCTCAGTATGACAGCGGACGGCAATGCTAAATATTGGAATCTTATTCCTTATTAATATCACCCTTATCGTCCTCGTCAATTTCTAATAATGCTATGTCGTCAAAGTCAACATCAAGCTCATCTATTGATAATTCATTGGGATTGGTTATCGCCTTTTCCGGTGTATTGACAGGCTTATAAACCTCACTCGTATCTCTTACTATCTTACGGAAATTGACAGCCTTTTCACCGTTACGCTTTTTACGTCTTGAAGTGCTCGCTAATACTATCGACAATACGGCAACTATCACAAGGACTACTAATACAATTATCACATAATATGGCCATACCTCTAAGGTACATATCATTATGTAATTAAACTCATCGTCATTAACGATTATTGTACCTTCCCCTGCTTCGATATTAAGCAATTCATACGAGCCGTCACTCCTTATTGCTACTGCATAGATAGGTGTATTGATCAATGCATCGTCCACCGGTAATTCAACAGTGATTTCCTTGGTAGGTTGTTTACCATTGTCGCTTGTCAGGACATACATTTGCTCGTTTTTGAGAAGCATCGCCTTAACTACAAGATATGCGTTATCTTCTTTAACCTCATTTCCGTTTTCGATCACCTTATATGTTATGTTGTTTTCGGGGAATACTACATTTAATCGACTTACTTCGGTAACTATTTCAAAGTTTTCGTCTTCGGTTTCAGCTGAATAGGTAGGTGCAATATTATTTGTACCCTCTTTGGGGTTATTGAGTATAACCGTATCGAATTTTACCGATAGCTTATGCAATATCTCGTCGGGTACAGTGTTACCGTCACTATCCCTAAATACCAATTCTCCTATTATGGTCGAACCGTTCTTGACATAGGTCTTTTCTTTAACGGATACGTGAAGTACGAACTTCTCTATCACAAATTCCGTACCGTTTGGATGCTCCGCAGTCACATTATTACGGATAATTACATTAAAGTATTCGGTTACAACTTTTCCGCTCTTATCTTCGATAATGTATATCCTACTCGAATTTCTAAGCTCTATCTTATATGTACCTACGCTTTCACCCTCTGCTCTTACTGCAGACGAATCAGCCCTTAACGAATATCCGTCGGGTAATGGATATTCTTCTATTTCCTTAACTGCTATAATTGGATCGGGGCTTAGATAGGTCTTACTTATCACTCCATCCGCCAATTCTAATACCACATTCGTTTTAATTACGGTATAATATGCAGTACCCCTTGATGATATAGAATAATTAGCAGTTACGTCCCGTCCGTCATCGTCCTTTATACGAATATTACCTAAGGTAATTTTATACTTAGCAAAAACGGTTGATTCGGTATTTACTACTTGCTCTAATCCAAAGCCACCCGATAGATAGAATCCCGCATTGAATGTATAGTCTTTATAAAGACCGTTATTATCCGCTTTTATCGAATATCTCTTAATTTCGGAATTCAGTGCATACAACACATTAAAATCGTCGGTGTATTTTGCATTTTCACAGTCAATAGGCGTAATGAATATCTCTTTTTTATTAATCGTAAAGGTCTGCTTGATATATGTTATTCTATAATTGGACGATATATCTGCACCTGTACTATCGATAACGGCTATATTGCTTAGGTCTATTGAATAACTGCCTATATCGTCTATAGCCCTTTTGGTTTCTCTTATCGGACTATTTGCACCGTCATATTTAAGACTATCACCCATTATCAACGATCCGCTTTCAACAGCACATACCATTTTAGGATCTTCTTCACCGTAATACTTAGATAATCCGTCGGTAACTTGGACGGTAATTGCACGGCGAGTTATCGCATAATACGAATTACTATTATCAAGAGCTATTTCAAAGCAATCGGATAATAAAACCGCATTCCCGTCAGAAAGGGTTATTTGTTCATTGGTTACTGATAGCGAACCTAATATTATTCTATATGAGCCGACCTTATTCACGTTCTCTCCGCCGTCACGAGCAAGAGCACCTATAAAAGCATTCTCACCTTGGTACAATGAAGATAATAATTCGTCCGAATAGGTATAAGTCAAATTATCGGCATCCTTATAGAATGGATCAAACTCACGAGTAAAGGATGACGGTATAACCGTAATGCTCCTCTTTGTAATATTTGAATATACATCTTCAAATACCACATTATAGCACGAATATATAGAGAATAATTTATTTTTAAAAATATCTATCTCGTTTGATTGCTCCAACTCGTCAAGCTGTGCCAATATATATTGATATGCTGTAGTATCACCACTCAAAGCACTCTTTTGCGGAAGCTTGATAAGTGCATCGCCGACCTTTACATAAAGTGATACATGCACATTTCCAACCGCAACTGTATCATATTCTGCCACTATTTCGTTAAACAATGCCTTTATTTCTTGGACTTTTTCGGTGCTTAAAGTTCCACCGTCGGTACATCTTATAATATGATCAACCTTGATAGATGCTTCGTTCTTATTATCAAATACCTTATCTGTTACCTTTACTCCCGATACCAAAGCATTGGATGTCTCTACCGTCAGTTTAATAAAGCGTTTCTCGTTAAACATTGTATCGGTCAATACTCCGTTTGAGTCTAATAAGCTCAAACCAAATCTACCGGATACAAGTGATGCATCAGAGTAGCCGTACGGCAAAGCACCGTCTAACACTCTATAATCATATAATGTTCTTAAAAATACAAGCTCAACGGCATATTCGCCAATCGTTGTCGGACGTGTACTCATTGATACATACTTACCGTTAGTCAAGCTGTAATAACGGATAGCATAATCAACATTTTTTATCAAATTGACCGTAATATCCCGATCGTTCGCATCGAAGAAACTAACACTAATATCTAAACCGTTATCGGAATACGGATAACTATTACTACCCGATAGTGCATCTATATCTTTATTACCGTCACTGAAGCTCCAATCTAATACCACAGGCTCGGTAATGGAATAATAATATTTTGCCGTTGTTTTAGAATTGATATATTCGCCCGAATTACCGATAGAAACAGAACTCGAATTACTCGAAAGCTTGTACTCATAAATATCAGAATCGAAGCCAATTTGAATACAGTACTTACCTACGCTCGATGGATAAACTCCGCCGACTATACCGCTTTCGCTACCGTCAAGCACACGCATTAATGTAACATTATAAGGTAGATCCACCTTTTTACTGCCCGAAAGGAAGTAGATATCAAATGATTTTATCTCTCCGTCATATGCAAAACTGTTAAAATCACCGTCAAAAACAATATTGAGAGCCTTTGCCGAGCTAACAGTAAATGGAATATTGACATATGCATTACTCTCTATGCAATTACTTAAAACTATTCCATCTCCGTCCTTGCCGTCAGCTAAGGTGAAATATTTATAAATATCCTCGTCATCTTCGCCGAAAGATACCTTTATTGCATAGTCACCCGAACTGAATAGATAATGACCTAAGTCATATGAGCCGTTTATACTAATAGGCTCGGACACTATCTGAGTTGTACCCGACAATCTACGGTGATAACTAATAGTCATACTATTACGCAAAGCACTATCTATAGACGGATATACATCACTTAATAAGTATCTATTACCGCTTTCGTCTAATGCACTTATATCTAATTCGTCCAAATCGACAGCATAGGTATTACCATAGTAATGCTCGATAAACGAGTTTGCTTCGATACTTTCTAATGACAAAACATTGATTGTCAATGGCAACGGTGTTATACGATATTCGGTAACAAAAGAATGCTGAGATAGTTTAGAAGCATAATACATATCTGATCTATACTCTACTCCCGATTTAGTACCTAATAGTTCGTACTTAACCGTTTCTATTACAATATTATTCTTCAAACCGTCCTTTACCGACAAATTACGGATATACTTTGCAGGAAGCACCGCTCTATCAACAGCCGTATCACAAACGATAGAATTGATACCACCGCTAAGAAGAGATGAATCAAAATCGTTAAGCGAGATATATGACAGTTTTCTATCGTCTGTAAGGGGTAAACTTCCGTCATAGCCGTTTGTCTTATAGAAAACAAACTCGGGAGATACCTCTACACCCGACAAGCGATAATATGCTTTTTCATCTACAGGGATACGAACAATGACCGTCAAAGACAGCTTTTCAATGGTAATTATCGGACTAAAAACGCTACGAGAACTTAGATTTTCACGAGTAAGCTCGTTTTTATCGGTAATTGTCGGTTCGTCCGTATAAATTCCATACTTTTGATAATCGTTATCCAATGAATAATTGAAATATACCGCAATCGCATAGTTGCCCGCATTTATAGGATTCTTCGGTGTAAATAACGAATAAATACCATCATTTACTGTCGCATATAACAACGAATATTTAGAACTATCTATATTCACAGGGCGCTTTCCCGACTTAAAAGTAACATCAAAATCCTTCCCATTTGGATCATTGTCATATACAAGGTCATTGGTTTGAGCGTTTTGCTTCACGCTAAATTCTGCGGTCAGCGCTAACGGTTTAACTGTAAATATATATGTAAGTTCATCACCGGCGCTTGTACCTAAAATACTATTATCTGCATTGAATTTCAACACAGCACGGTAGGTAGCAGGAAAAATCGGATAGTCGCATACACTCCAAGCGTCAATATCGTCAATAGCATAGTGACGGTCAAGCATCTCATAATAAAACGAATAGCTTAAACTTGATATATCACTGTCAGTCATACCGTTAAAGGTCGGCTTGACATTATAAATATTACCGTCATAGTCAACAAAATACTCTCCGTTTTTATATACCGCACCGTCTAATGATAGCGTTATACTGTCTAATGAAAGGATCGGTCTATTGGAGTAGTCAAGTATAAACATATCACCGTTAAAAAGACCTAACTGCGGATAATCGTTTTTAACTTCTACTAAAATCGTATAATCACCCAAATTTGCAAGCATATCGGACAATGCTGTTTGATAATTAAACCCGTTTTCCTTTTTAAAATAACTAACGGTATAATCTGACGTTTCTACACTACCGCCAAAGTCAATACTAACTGAATCTTCTTGAATTTTATATGATACATTAGGCTCTACCGATAAAACGATAAAGTTATAATAAAGTTTCAGTCCGTCGGTAATAACTGTATCTCCGTTAGTCCAAGTATATTCTTCGTTATCTATATCGAAGGTGATTACAGCCCTATACTCGCCCGACTCAATAGCATCGGTTGCGTTCCAATCAAGATCGTAATAGGTAACCGAATAATACTCACTCGGAATATCTGCCATAGTGCTGTCCTTGATAGCTCTTACTATTTCGGGACGCTTATTGGTATAATTAAGAATCGAGCAGTTTCCCTCTCCCAATGTATCATAATCGGAATTAAAGGTGATATTTAACTTAGGTATAATCTGGAAATCATATTCCACGATATTATTATACGAATCGATAATATATTCGGCATCGCTTGCACCGAATACGCCTGCACCTCCGATATTACCGTCGCTTATGTCAATGTAAAAACGAACCTTATATCTTGCAATCTCGGTGGGATATTCGCCATAGGGCAATTCTGTCATATTAGTATCATCGATATAACGGAAATACTTGGTTTCCGAAGAAATAATATCTATATCTCTATTAAACTCGGGAGCTATCAACACTGGGTTACCTTGATAAATGATAGAATAGCCATCGTTACTGACAGCGGTATTTATAAAGGATACTGTATAAGGCTTAGAATAGATCGAATACGGAAGATCGATAAAATCACCTACCGAAATACCATATGAATCTATATCGGTATTAAAAACAAATCGTGCAATATAATCACCGACTGTGCGTGGTGCATCGACGCATATAGCGTTATCGACAACATATTTTATATCATATTTTCCATTAAAAATGCTATCAGTAGTAATTTTACCGTTAAAATCTACACTATAATAATCGGTAGCAAGAGCTTCGGAATTGGGGTATCTACCCTCATATTTTTTTGTATCCGCTAATGAAATAAGATCCTTAAGCGAATTGACTATGGTAAAATCTCCGCTGAAAACATCTCCAATTTGAACAAATGCATTCGGAAACTCTTTTTTCATAGTTACGGCAATACGATATAATCCGTGATCGGTCGCATTATCTACAACGGTAGATATGCCGTTATCGACAGAATACAGCTCGATGGAATAATCTACATCCTTTTCAAGCTTAACACCCGATGCAAATACCTCAGTACCGTCAATAGCCTTAGAATAACAATTTAAGCCCGAATAATCGATACTTTGACAAATACCGTATAAAACTGCGAAATTTTCGCTAACTATCTCATAGTTATAAGAGCTTAATTCAGTTCCTACCGTAATTTTTTCTATTCCTAAAAAATAATTATTAGCACTATAATTAGAATTGACTATTGCCTTGACGGTATATTTTCCTAATTCGGTAGGAGCATTCGTTCCTAACTTAACGCCTAATGAGTCATAATAAACAAGATCGCACCAATTTTTATCAAAATCATCCGCTCTTGTCCATTCCATATTATCCAAGCTACTCCAAAATACAACCTCTGCATATGTACCTTGTCCGTATACAGAGCCACACGATAGACTTATATCCGCTTCGAGATACTTATCGACTTCGAGAGCATCAGCCGAAAGAAAAACTCCGCTCACGCTAAGTGCTACGAACGTAAATATCAAAACTAATATACAAAGCTTGGATCTTGTCATATTCGCTCCCCGCAAACAACATATTTCAATGTAATTTGCATAGTAATATATTTTATTTTATCACGCATAGCGAAATTTTGCAATAAAGTAGTAAACTAAATAATATATATT
>CAZUET010000082.1:0-8435 GCA_964619685.1 uncultured Christensenellaceae bacterium | reverse complement strand
TCAATACCCATATCAAGATAATACTTGGCAACATCTAAAACTGCTTGTCTTACCTCTATACTATCATAATTCAATTCAGGCATTCCCGAATCAAAATTACACTCGTATGGTATTCCGGTAGCATTATAATTTTTCCAAGTGTTTTCCTTAGAATCACTGTAAAAATAATAATATTTATCGTCAATATCATTCCTTTTCCTTGCGTTGATATAGTTTTGGAACCACTCATGTGAAGTCGATGTATGATTCAATACAAGATCAAGTATTACCTTTACATTGCGTGAATGAGCTAATTCGATGAGTTCTTTTAGGTCATCCATAGTACCAAATGTAGGATCTATTTGATAATAATCCTTACAATCATACTTATGATAAGTCGGGGATGTGAATATTGGAGATAGCCATATTCCTTGAACTCCTAAGCTTTCGCCCGAATTAATATCGCCGTCATTCAAATAATCAAATCTATTGATGATACCTCTAAGATCACCGATTCCATCACCGTTAGAATCCGAAAACGATCCTACGAATATTTGATAAAAGACACGGTAGTTATCATCAATAGGATCAATTACATGTTCTTGTTTACACGCAACCAACGATGTGCATGATAACAATAATACTGATACCAATAATATAATAATTAATAATTTTCTAAATGTCTTATTCATATTATCCTTATTCAGATACAGAGTTCAGTAAGCCGTCATCTATTTTGCCCCAAGCACCGTTGCCTGAGCCTGCACATTCTACATGAATCCCGACGATTATTTCGTCGCCCTCTTTGTACTCTATATTATTTATAGTAACGGTACACCAATTACCGTAAGAAGTAATTGTCATATCCTTAGTTTCTATCACGGTTCCGTTTATCTTGACATATGCATATGTCTTTGTTTCGCCTGCATCTCCACCCATAATAGAAATACTATACTTATATTTTCCGTCACTAAGTCCGCTAACCGACTGCTCGAGGTCGAAATTGACAGTCTTACCTAATTCAGCCCAAAAATGGAAATGACGATTTCCTGTTAGAGAATCAGTAGTTTTATCCTCTACCCAAAGCTCGTTACAATTACCGTTTTCAATAACATTCCACCCCATGGGTATCTTTGTCTTATTTGAGTCGTCCTCAAAGCTGTAATTTGTCAAGAAATTCTTTTCAACCATAGAAACATAGCAATGACAAGTCATACCGCCTGCTGTTCCTACTATGTCATACTTCTTAACTCCGCCGTTATGCATAGTTTCAATCTCAGCATCGGTGATATTCCAAGTAACAGAAAGAGATTCCCTCGAATCATCAAGCATAATCGCATTTACGGTCTTCGGTAACACAAGAGGCTCATTAAGATCGCATATGATATTTGTATCCTCTAATGCGTCCGCTTTATTCTCTACGCTATTTCCGTTACGAGCCAAAGCAAACACCTTAAGGCTTTCCAAAACCTTGCCGTTGGCGTCAAAAAATGCTTGATTATCTACTGCACAGCCACCGTAGTATTTACCTGCATCTTTCGGATCGTATGCAGATGCATAAGAAGATGCCCAGCCTGAACCATACTGTTCCCATAATGCACTGTTTTCTTCAAAGCTTTCTCCGCCTACTGTTATCCAAGTGCCTTCCCAATAGCATACGCCTATTCCGTTAGTTGTATGCGCAACGGTATCAATGACGTCTCTTACACAGTTCGCCTGACCTTGTAGTGAGAATGGATAGTTTTTAGTAACACCTGCACCTGAGCCAATCGTATTACCGTAAAAATCAGTGTCATCCTCTGTAAACGCATATGATGTTTCGGCAACCATTACCTTCTTACCATATGTAGTAGCTATCTCACTTAATAACGAAGATAAATTTTCTAATGTACCATGCCAATATGGATAATAAGATGATGCAAAAACATCGTAATCAAGCTCATAATAATCAAGCTTAGATGCATAATCCAAATAGTTTGAAACCTTTTCGGGATTAGCAAAATGAACTGCAACTAAAGCCTTTGGATAAACCTCACGAATAGCCTTTGATCCCATATCCATCAAATATGAAATATTAAACCAATTTTTTTCGCCGGCAAGAGCTCCGTTTGTTTCATTTCCTATTTGAACTATTGATACACGAACCTTTTCATCCTTTAACCTATTCAAGCAATCCCGTGTGTATTGATATAAAGCATCGCATTTTTCTTCGATTACCATATCTTTCCAAGCACGGGGCACCATCTGCTTAGCAGGATCTGCCCAAAAGTCGCTATAATGAAAATCTACCATTAGATTCATTCCGTATAGATTTGCTCTTTTGCCAATAGCTACCGCCGTTTCAATATCACAATTACCACCACCAAAACCATTTCCGTTTTCATCATATGGATTATTCCAAACTCTTACACGAATGGTATTGATGCCGTTATCCGCAAGGATTTTAAAGACATCTTCTTCTTCGCCATTAAAATTATAGTATTTTACTCCGCTATCTTCTAATGAAATCACGCTTGACGCATCCATCCCCATAATAAAGTCCTTAGGAAGGTTTCCCACCTTCTTTACATATAAAGAATCGGATGTTACGCCCTTAACTGGGTTAAGTTTGAACGGATCTGTTTCAGACTTACTACAAGCCATTAGAGCTATAGAAAGCAAAAGTATGAGTACTATTACTATCAATAATTTATTTTTATTCATATTTATACCCCATAATTACATAAGAGAATTAAACCGCTAAAATTAATTAGCGGTCTAACACTCATGATAAATCAATTATTCCTGATCTTCGGCAGATCCTTCCATAGGTTCTACCTTTTTCTTTTTTGTGAACAGACCTTTGAGCGATTTCTTACTTTTCCTTTCTTCGACCTCCGAATTAACCGAGAATGAATCGTCCGAATTTATCTCGTTTACAGGCACATTCTCATGATCGGTCAAAATATTGATTCTTGTTTCCTTGTCAAAGAAATGCATTACCTTGCCTTCAAATGTGATATAGACCTTTGCACCTTGAACAAGCATACGCTGTTGTTCCATAGTCAAATCAATAGTGGGTACTCTTATGACTAATGCTTCACCTGTAGCCTCTGTCAAAACATGGAGATGAAGCTCACTGCCCATCATTTCGTTTACCTGAACTATACAAGGAATTGCTTGGGGATCGTTCTTACTCGTTAAGAACATATGTTCCGGACGAACACCTAAGAAAATAGACTTAGAGTCGATTCCCTTATCCTTTAATGATTCTCCCTTATGTCCGTCAACTTCAATCTTAACACCGAAAGGATTTACATAATACTTATCACCGTCAAGAGTTATCTCAGACTCGATAACGTTCATTTTTGGTGCACCGATAAACTCTGCAACGAATAAATTGTCAGGCATATCGAATACCTCGTTCGGAGTACCGACCTGTTGAACAAGTCCGTCCTTCATAATAACGATACGATCACCCAAAGTCATAGCTTCGGTTTGGTCGTGAGTAACATAAATAAATGTACTATTGATCTTACTACGCAATAAAATGATTTCAGCTCTCATTTGGTTACGCAATTTAGCATCAAGGTTACTTAATGGCTCGTCCATCAAAAAGACCTTACTATCTCTTACCATAGCACGACCAATAGCTACACGCTGTCTTTGTCCACCCGACAGCGCCTTTGGTTTACGCATCAAATACTCGGTTATACCAAGTATTGCCGCTGTTTCGGTAACACGTCTATAAACCTCATCATTATCAACTTTCTTAATACGAAGAGGGAACGCCATATTCTCAAATACAGTCAAGTTGGGATAGAGTGCATAGTTTTGGAATACCATTGCTATATCTCTATCCTTAGGCTGTAGATCGTTAACGACTACGCCATCGATCTCAATTATACCGTCACTGATCTCTTCTAATCCGGCTATCATTCTAAGTGTGGTAGATTTACCACATCCCGATGGACCTACAAATACCACAAATTCTTTATCTGCGATCTCCAAATTAAAGTCCTTGACCGCCACTACATTTTTATCATATACTTTTTTAACATTTGTCAGTTTAACTGTTGCCATAATAATCCTCCTAACCTTTAACCGCACCGCCGGTGACACCTTCTACATAATACTTTTGCAAGAACATAAATAATAATGTTACAGGTAACGCTACAATTACACCGCCGGCACAGAATTGTCTATAGTTGGTCGCTATATTAGTAAGCGTAATCATATTTTTTAAGCCTACCGCAACGTTCATACCCTTATCAACTGCGTGAGCAATATAAGATGCTAAAATGAAGTCGCCCCAAGGTGCCATAAAGCCCATCAATATCGTATAAATAACGATAGGCTTAGCCATGGGAAGTGTAATCTTAAAAAATACCTGAGCTCTGGTCGCACCATCGACACGAGCCGCTTCATCAAGTGATTTTGGAATAGTATCAAAGAATCCCTTAGATACATAATAGCCCATACCAGAGCTTGCAACATAAACAATTATCAAGCCCCAAATAGAATTCTCACCCGTCAAGCCGAAATCACTTAATACCTTATACAAAAGTATCAATGTAAGGAATCCCGGGAACATACCTAAGATAAGCATTAGATTCATCAATGCCTTTCTACCCTTAAATCTCATACGGGATAATACATAGCTCATTGCTAATACGAAAATAGTTTGGAAGACCGCTACAAATATACCCATTATTGTAGTATTCAAAAACCATCGACCAAAGCTTCGTTCTGTATTATTGAACAATGCAACATAATTATCAAAGCCCCATTTCTTCGGGATTATATACTTAGTAGTACCGGTAGTAGCAGTTTCAAATGATTCGAGAAGAATTGCAACAAATGGGAATAGCCAAATGATAACCATCGCAATAAGTAGAATATATACAAATGTATTAGATACTGCATTCTTCGCTTGTATACCAATACTGTGCTTTTGAGATGGCAATAATTGAACAGAAGTTTTGGGAGCCTCAATATCGATATTTTGCTCTATTTTTTCACTGTGTGTAGCTTTTGACACAATGCTTTCATCGACCTCTATCGTTATTTCTCTATTTCTCTTATTATTTTCCATTATTGGTAATCCTCCTCATTCTTAGTCGAAGGCATTATGTTATACACAATCAATGAAATAACCGCTACGACAATAAATATCATTATACCTATAACAGATGCCAGCTTATAGTTTGCATCAGCTCCCGTGGTCATCTTAAACAACCAAGTAATAAGTAGGTCGGTCTTACCTACAGAAGTAGATCCTACTACCGTATAGTTAGGTGCACCTCCTGTCAATAAATAAATGACATTAAAGTTATTGATATTTCCAATAAAGCTGGTCAATAGATAGGGACCTGTAACGAATAATACATAAGGAAGGGTGATCTTAGTATATTGTTGCCAAGCATTTGCACCGTCTATCTTTGCAGATTCATATAGATCCTTAGGAATATTCATCAAAATACCGGTGGTCATCAGCATTAAATAGGGTATACCTATCCATATATTAACGAGGATAACCGTTGCTCTTGCCCAATTGCCATCTGTCCAGAAGGGAAGTTCCTTAGAAATCCAGCCCCATTCCATTAGCTTAGAATTTATTATTCCTGTCTCACCAAATAAGTTAGATACATAAAGCAATGAAATGAATTGAGGAACAGCTATTGTCAACACAAGTGCCGTACGCCAGAATTTCTTAAATTTGATACCCTTTTTATTTATCATGATCGCAACAAACATTCCTAAAAAATAGTTAGTAAATGTTGCAAAAAATGCCCAAATTAATGTCCACAATAAAACCTCACCGAATGTTACTGCAAAGCTTCCTGCTCCCGTACCGGTAACTACAAATAACTGATTAAAGTTATCAAAGCCTATCCAGGTAAACAAATTATTGAAGCCGTCATGTTGTCCGTCATAATTGGTAAATGCAACCAATATCATAAAGATTATAGGAACGACGGTAAACAGCACGATTCCAAGCACGGGAAGCGCTAATAATGTCTTATGGAATTGATCATCCACCAAGGATTTAAGATCCTCCTTAGTACTCTTGACCTTTTTACCCGAAGCAATGATCTCATCAAGAATACGGTTTTGCTTAACATTTAATCTCCAGGTATATACTAATGCGATTATAAAGATTATAGTTAATAATCCATATAATAGTATTTTAAAGGAATCATCTCCGGGAATCATCGTATATTGGTCGCTTGCCGAATCATATACATCATGTTGGGGTGCTTTTTCACCCAATGTTCCGAATAAACCGAGCCAATGACCGCCGGATAATATCATATAAAGAATAAATACAATTTCAAATAGGAAGAATAATATTCCTCTACCTACTTGACCACGCCAAATACTTCCAAAGCCCATTACTAAGAACGAGACCTTTGTCTGCCAACTACCCTTGACAAAGGTATTATATATGTCGACAACTTGATCTTTTATCCAAATACCAAGCGTCTTAATCGCATTCCCAAGTTTTACAAACAAATCTGCAAACCATAGTGGAATTCCACAAAAGAATAGCTTGATCTTATACCACATTTTACCAAAAACATTCAGTTTCAGATATTCTAAATCACTTAGCCTATTCACTCAAAATACCTCCTTATAACGATAAAGCCGCATCGAGAATAACCTCGACACGGCTTATTTTCGCTAGATTATTCTATTATTAAATAGATTGCTAGTTTAATTCAATTATTCAGCGGGTACAAGTGATACTGTTCCACGAAGTGTACCATTAGAATCATCAAGAACAAGCTTAATGGTATATGTTCCTGCATTATCAGCATCAATAACAAAGTTTGTATTTGTTGAGAAACCATCTTCAGCAACAGCACCGAATTGAACGCTCCATGCTTGACCTTGTCTTACTTGGAATTCATCGCCTGCAGCAAGTACTACAGGAACGATACTTGTCCAAGTCTTACCATCCTCGGACTTAACCATCTTAAGATCTGTGCCCCAGTCAACCCATTTTGTTTGACCGAAAGCAAGGTTCTCTTGTAAGCCACTCAATGAAGCGATCTTACCTACGATACCGTAAGCATACATTTCATCTTCGGGCATTGTTTCATACTTATTGATTGCATCAGCATAAGTATTCAAGCCAGTTTGGAGATCTTCATCAGAATTAGCGTCTTTACTTACCGTACCTAAAAGCTTAGCGATATCCCACCATCCACCGTGGATGTTACCTTGAGGAGTACCATATACATTTTGTGCAGCTAAAGCAGCAAGAGCCTCGTCATTCTTAACCTTATCTAAGCCTTGAACTTCCTTATTGGAGGGGCCCCAGCCTTTGAGGTCAAAACGAGCTTCTTGGGCAGCCTTACCGCTTAATTCTTGAGCAAGAGCATGACAGAAAGCTTGAATCTCAACATCCTTGTGAGGTTTAACGCCCATAAGTTTAAAACCGGAGAACGAACCTAATTGATAGGTCTTACCATCTACTGTAAAGGAAGGAAGCTTAGCAACAGCATAGTTATCACCGAGCTTTTCTTTAGCTGTAGCACTGTCCCAAGTACCGGAAACAACAACTGCAGCACCGCCATTGATACTACCATCGGCAGCAGCATCACCGAATTCAGCAGCCTTGGAGCTATTTACATAAGCAGCAGACTTAGTAAGTATTTGCATACCCTTAAGAGCGATAATACCCTTATCAGAGTTAAAATTATCATTTGCAGTCCAAACCTTTGTTTCAGGATTCATGGACCATGCGGATGTACAACCAGCACCAAAGAAGAATGAAGCGGTGTACCAAGCAGAGCCTTCAAGCTCGAAAGCGAACTTCTTGTTAGCAGCTACGCAGTCATCAACGATAGACTTAAGATCATTGATATGATCAGCTGCAATAACGCTCTTATCATAATACATGAAGTAACCGTTATCAGATGTGATAGGATAGCAGTATGTCTTATCGCCAACCTGAGAAGCTCTTACAGAAGCTGCGTCATTGTTGTCAGATACGAACTTAATAGCATTTTGTCCTAAAGCAGATAATGCATTAGCCTCAACAAGACGGCCAAGTTGGTCTTGAGCGAAGCAGTAGATATCTGCTCCGGTCGTAACATCGGTAATCATTTGAGTAGCAGCTTCAGATTCGGAAATACCTTCAACCTGAACTGTATACTTTTCTGCGTAATCGGGATTAGCCTCGAAGAAGGATGCAACTTGTTGCTCCGTTAATGTTTTAATACCTTCGGTTTCAGAAACCCAAACTACGATCTTAGTTTTTCCATCATCTTTATTGTCATTACAAGCGGTAAGTGCAAACATACCGAAAATCATAACAACTGATAGAATCAACGCCAAAATTTTAGTCGTTTTTTTCATATTTCTCTCCTTTTAAAATTTTTTTTATTCCCCTTACGGGGATGGCTTACAGTGGTGTAATTTTTTGTTTACATTTAGCGTAGGTAAATGTAAAAGGGGACCGGTCCCCT
>CAZUET010000081.1:0-8932 GCA_964619685.1 uncultured Christensenellaceae bacterium | reverse complement strand
ACATTGCTATAGCTGGAAGCATACTCAGTACCGATAAGTACTACATAACCGCTCATTTCAATAGAAACACCGGTATTGGAATACCAATAATCAACTAATTCAAGTCCTGAAAGCTCTTGATAAACGCTCATAGAATAAGACTTAGTTGCAGGTCTTCCTTGATATTCAAATGTTGCGGTAATCTCTACAGGTGTAGGTTCTGATTGAGTATAAACAATACATTTTTTACCGTCATCGCTTATCTTAAGATATAGCTCATATTCAGGCTTTACAGACCAAGTGATACTACAAGATTTATCACCAATTTTATAAGTGCTGTCTAAATCAAAATCTGCAGAAATAGTAGCCTTATCCTTAAGGAATACATATGAATCCATAAAGGAATACTCGTCAATCGCCTTTACAGTAACTTTAAAATCCTTGGATGCGTTACCAATTGTAAGAGTGATGGTAACATCAACATAATCTTGTTCGGGGTAGCTAACCTTAGCAAGCCAATCATTTTTACGTTTTTCTAAGGTAACATATTCACTATTGGATGCCCATTTAGCTTTTTGACCACCGATTTCAAGAGGAAGAGTAAAGTCTTCGTCGACCAAGAAGCCGTCTTGCTCAAATATATAGTTGTTAATGATATCTTCTGCCTTATTGTTACATGCAACTAAGGTGAAGCAACATACTACCATAACAACTGCAAGTAAAGCTATGATAATCTTTTTCATCGCCTAAAATCTCCTTTTTATTTTTTAGATATGTCCAATATTCTTGGAACAGTAATGATGTCAGACTCGGAATTGAGTCTATAACCGCTAAACCTAATTTTGTCTCCGGTCATGAGAGTTGTCTCATAACCATCAGCAACGTTTACTTGAATAGTAAATTCGAATGAATCTTCTGACAAACCGCCTCTAATCATTTTTCTTGCAGAACCAACAATTGTTAATACATTGTTTTCGACTGATACTGTGGAAATAGTCAAATCCTCATAATAAGTATTTGAACAATGATCAGTATACTCTGTTGATGAATTAAAGGTCAAATAATAGTTATCTTGAATTATAAATGTTCCTTCTAATTTCTTTTGATATGCAGGAGTCGATTCATAGAAACTACTAAAAGTAACTCCTGAAATTTGGAATTTACCATAATAATTCTGAACAGTACCAATAATCTTGTACATATGTCCAAGCTTCATACTTGAAGCCTCCGACGAAATATATCCGGTATATACCGGTATTCTATAAATAGCTTTCGTCTCAGGATCATATTGAGCTGCGGTAAAGGTATATGTACCGGAATCACTTACTAAAACACTTTCTAAGTATGCATCCATCATTATCTTAGAACCGGAATCTGTTTCTTCCGAATAGTAAAGTTCGTTATTATCTAAGAAATCCTTTATGCTCATTTCAATAGGTTTATCTGAGAAAAGAGGATCGTCAAGCTTAGAATATACTCTAAGTTCGATAGATCTTGCAAATTTCTCTGCATCTACCATATAACTTGCATAAGGATAAGCATCGGTATTCAATCCTGTATAGTTTGTAAAACCGTTTTCGATCAATTCAAGATTTAAGAGTCTAAAGTCATGATCGGAAGTTTTATACCATACATATGCTAAATAACGAGAACCGTAAGAATCGTGTTCAGGTCGTGTACCTGTAGAGGATTCCAAAACTATCTCTGTAGCTTGGGAAAGCCTATCCTTCACAAAATTGGAAGCTGCCTTACCCCATTTTTGAATACTACCGGTCGATTCCGGCGTATCTACACAATAATAACGGATTACAATGGTTTCGTCACCGGTTTTAAATCTTGTCGTATCGCCATCAGTATAAGAATCTACTACTGCGGTACCGATTCCATCAGCCATAAATGACTTTCCAGCATAATCTTTAGTTAATGCACACTTCTTGGTGATAGCGTTATAGTACTTGGTATTATCGGCTTTTTGATTACAGCCGACAAAAACCAAGCAACTACATATCACTATTAAAACGAGAAGTATAGATAAAAACTTTTTCATTTAATAAATCACCTAAATTTATTTATTTTTTATTACCGCCACAGTTCTTAACAGCGTCAGCCAATGCCTTTTCAGGAGTTTTACTACCGGTTAAGCAGTAATTGATTACGTTACCAACCTGTGTACGAGCCTGAGATGAACCTACAAATGCAGGAGATGTGAAGAAATCTTCAATCATAGAAGCAGCAACCTTAGCAGCAACTGCGGTGATATCATTACCAGCCATATGATCTGCATAGGTCTTATTTTCATAAGCAGAATTACGGCAAGGATTGTAACCTGAAGACTTACCAAAAGCAGCTTGGAATGTTGGATCTAATAACTCTTTAACAAATAACCAAGTCATGATTTTCTTCTCTTCAATATTAGTTACAGCATTACCAGCCTCAAACATTACGAGAGAAGGACCTTGAGAAATAGCCGAGTAATTGATCTCGCCATCTTCGCCTACTGTTCCGGGAATACGAGCAATACCGTATTCGAATGCCTTACCGGGATTTTGGTATGATGCACCACCGGAAGAACCGATACAGTAGATACAACCGCCGTCGGCATTACCAGCCTCAAACATTACGAGAGAAGGACCTTGAGAAATAGCCGAGTAATTGATCTCGCCATCTTCGCCTACTGTTCCGGGAATACGAGCAATACCGTATTCGAATGCCTTACCGGGATTTTGGTATGATGCACCACCGGAAGAACCGATACAGTAGATACAACCGCCGTCGGTACCCTTTGTGAATAGACCGGATGTGTAAGCACCATATAATTCTTGAGTAACAATATAACCCTTGTTATAGTACTCACGCAATTGATTTAACCAAGCTCTTGTGTTTTCGTTATCAAATAGATAATGTTTATCAGGATCTACATCTGTATAACCCCAACCGTTTTGTTCACACATTGTGATGAACCAGTTAGCTTCGGAGTCGTAAGCTAAAGGAGTTACGGAAGAATATTGAGCCTTGATAGTTCTACATTGATTCCAAAGCTCTGTCCATGTCTTAGCAGGCTCAAGGTTTAATTCATCAAGAACAGTCTTATTGTAGTACATTAATTCTGTAGATTTTACGAAAGGAATTGTAAGCATATCATTTTCACTATATCCATATTGCTCATAGTTACTATAATTCCATGCATATCCCTCATTGTAATAACCTTCTACAAAGTCAGCAATCTCTTCAGCGGTATAACCAACTGCAACTTCATTGCCGTCACCATCGGTAACTGTCTCTTTCGAATTGATAAGGTCGTTAAGATTATAAACCTTACCAGTTTGTAAATATTGAGCTACGTGGTCAGCATAGCAGTATGCAACGTCGGGTTGTTGCTTTCCTTGGAAGTCGGAAACAATCTTTTCTTTTACATCGTCATATCCGCCTGCTTGAACGTGTTCAACCTTCCAGCCCGGATACTTGGTTTCAAAGTTATTGATTGCGTTTTGCGTAACCTGTTGCAAAGCATCTCCTTGAGAAGAATAAAATACAATAGTATGTTCATAATCGATTGCACCTTCACAACCTGTGAACACTGCTACGCAGCAAGGTAATACAACTGCTAAAATGAGTAATACACCCAAAAGTTTTTTCATAATGTTCTCCTTTTTATAATTTTTCACGATATCTCGTGATGTTGACTTATTCATGACAATTCGCCCTATTTAGTATAAGGCGAAATGTGATTATTATTAGCCCTTTGTACCGCTCTTGGATACTCCGGTCATAATATATTTACGACATGTGATGAAGAGTATAAATAATGGAAGTGAAACCATACATACTGCAGCCATCTTTAATGTTGTTAGTGTTTGTGTACCATATCCAGGTGTACCGTAGATCGCACCGCTTACGCTACCGATTCTATCGACAAATCCTCTGGTAACCCAGTTAGTAACCATTTGCCAGCTTTGATTGTTTATTAATCTAGGCCATATATAGGAGTTCCAAGTACCTATGAATTTCAACAGAGTAATGGAAACAAGGGTTGGAGCTGTAAGTGGAACCATTACCTTAATCAAATAACCCATATCAGATAAGCCGTCAACCTTGGCTGCCTTATAAAGAGAATCGGGTATCTGCATAAAGTTATTACGCAATAGATATGTATAATAAACACTTACAAGGAATGGTACTATCAATACTGTAAAGGTATTTTGCCAATGTAATGAAGAAACGGTAAGATAATTGGTAATTGTATACATTTCACCAGGAATCATCATTGTTCCGAGCATTAAACTAAACAATAAATTCTTACCCTTAAAATTCATTCTTGCTAATGCATAGGCAGTTATTATAGTTATTATTACACCGATTGTTGTAGAGAATAATCCAACGACTAATGTATTAATAAGTATTTGACTAAATGATCCAGAATTGGATGTCTGTGTCAATACTGCCGCATAGTTTTTGAATTGGAATGTTTGTGGGAAGAATGTAGGAACTGATAAACGATACTCAGCCTCTGTCTTAACAGATGAAATTATCATCCAGTAGAAAGGCAAGAATGACAAAAGTGCACAAATAGTCAAGAATGTATATACAAATATATTCTTAATAATATTACCAATCTTTTGTTTCTTTGTTTCTTTTTCTACATTGAAATCCTTGACATTTCTATCAAATATAGCGGCATCACTTGAAACTGCTGAAATTGTTTGATCAAGAGTAGAATCCTTAGCACTAACGAGGTTATCGGATACATTCTCTTCATTTTCGACAGATTCAACGATCTCATCGCTGACATTTTCAATTATAGTATTTTCTTTATCGAAATTATCCATAAGCACCTCTTAGAATTTGACTCTCTTCTTGCTGGCATAATTATTTATTGCCGTAAAAATCATAATAATTACAAATAGCAATAATGAACCTGCAAAAGCATATCCTGTTTCACCTTTATCAATAAATTGATAAATGTAACCAACCATAGTACCCATATCAAAGTCTGTACCCATTTGATCACCGAATAGACCTACAATAGATGAGTATTGCTTCATACCACCCATAATACCGGTGATAATAAGATATGAAATCATAGGTGAAATCATTGGAGTAGTGATTTTCCAAAGAATGGTGGACTTAGAAGCCCCGTCAATCTTAGCAGCATCATAATATTGTTTATTTACGCTCTGTAAAGATGAGAACAATATCAATATTTTAAAGGGAAGACCAGCCCAAACCTCGTAAACTATTACAACAATATACTTAGCCCAAGGAATACTTAAGCTACCCAACTCCCATACAGGTGATGCCATACCCATCCAATCTATTGGAGCTATTCCAAAAACACCTAAAACATTGTTAACCAAACCAACGGTTTCGGTATTGGATTGTGTTCCAACTATGGTAAAGAATGTTGCAAAAACAGCACCCATAGCTAATGAGTTGGTCAAGTAAGGTAAAAATAGTACGGTTTGATAAGCCTTTTGAAGAGGTTTAATTGAGTTAAGAGCTACAGCGATCAAAAGTGCAAGTAAAGTTGAAAGTGGTACCGAAACAAGGGTAAATACCATCGTATTAACTAAACATTGCAAAAAACTTGCACCACCTGTACCCGTATCGCCTCTTAAAACACGGATAAAGTTTTCAACGCCCCAACCAGTAAAAGTACCTGTCAAACCATTATAATTTTGTTTAAAAGCACCGATAAAAGCGTTTATGATGGGATAGAAAGTAAAAACTGCCATAAGAATTAGCGCAGGAAGGACAAAAAGCCAACCTGACTGAGACTTAAGGAATCTTCTAACCTTCTCGCCCGTACTGAGAGTTGAGGTCTGATCTATGATGGCAATCCCCTCAATCTCGCATAGAGCTTGATCATTCTTCTTAAATAGACCTTTGAATTTATCACCGAGAACGGAGAAAAAATTATTTTTCTTCGGTTCGAGATTCTCTACCTCTTCCTCAGTGGTAATCTCATCGATTCTTTCGTCTAAATCATTCTTCGACATTATAAGATCCTCTCTTCGGTTTCAGCATTAAATAAGAATACTTTATTAGGTTTCAAATTAAATCTAAACGGACCCATTTGCTCGGGAAGTTTAACATCAGAGTCAACTATAGAGCGAACGGTAGGTTTATTGGAACAAGTATGACGAGAAACGATAGATTTATCTCTACCCATAACCTCGATATGATCAACATCAAGAGTCAAAACGCCATTTTCATCATAAATAAAGCCTTCAGGACGGATGCCAACCTTGATATTTTGGTCCTCGAGATCAACATTCATAACAACTTCATCACCAATATAAACAAGGTGATTTTCAATCTTACCGTCAAAGATATTAATAGGAGGAGTACCTAAGAAGTTAGCTACAAATAGGTTAGCAGGATCATCATAGATACGCTGAGGTTCACCGATCTGTTGAACAAGACCAAGTTTCATAACGACCATGATATCACAGATAGACATAGCTTCTTCTTGGTCGTGGGTAACGAATACTGTGGTGATACCTGTTTCTCTTTGAATACGCTTAATCTCTTCACGAGTTTGAAGTCTTAAACGAGCATCAAGGTTTGAAAGAGGTTCGTCAAGTAATAATACATTGGGCATTTTAACCAATGCACGAGCAATAGCAACACGCTGTTGTTGTCCGCCCGATAATTCAGACGGCTTACGTGACATCAATTCTTCTATCTGTACAAGACGAGCAGCATCTAATGCTTTCATTCTTGCCTCTTCTTTAGGAATTCTCATATTGAGCAAGGGGAACATAATATTTTGCTCAACAGTCATATGAGGATAAAGCGCATAGTTTTGGAATACTAAGCCGATACCTCTTCTTTCAGGAGCAAGAGTTGTTACATCTTGTTCATCAAAGAAAATATTGCCTTGAGTTGGCGCCTCTAAGCCACTAAGCATAAATAGCGTCGTCGATTTTCCGCATCCTGAAGGTCCAAGTAAGCCAACGAGCTTACCAGAAGGGATTTCTATAGACATATCGTTTACTGCAACGACAGGCTTACCCTTCTTCTCTCTTGACGGAAATACCTTAGTTAAGTGTTGAATCGAAATCTTCATAAAGCTTTAGTCCTCACGTTTTATAATCTTGAATGTTATATATTTTTGATATCCCTCCGCCTCAAGGGTTTCGGGAAGATCTTGAGTTACATATTTTTCGTCTAAGTCAATCCAGAGATTGACATATTCGCCTGCCTTTACTTGTTCGGTAGCGGCATAGTTTCTACCCTTGAGTAGCACGAACGCAACGCCCGACTGCTCATTAGAATATCTAATCTGTACACTTCCATCGAAGTCCTCTAATGCGGAAACATCGGCTTGAAGTGTTACTTTACAGAAGTAGTCATGTCCAAATACCTCGTTATGCTTCGGCTTACGCTGTTTAAACTTGACCTTAAACACCTTAACAAGTATCCATTTAAAGAACTTGATAACAAACCTACCGCCTAAAGCAATATCGCCAATGAGATAAATACATATGAAGTACACTACGACAATAATTGTAGCGGTATGATCTGCACGCTCGGTAACTTCTGACGGATAACCGGATTGCTTACAATAACTCGAATCAATAGATAAGAAAGATGTATCTAATTGGTTAAGCTCATTTTTAGCCGTCTCCGCTGCATCCTTATCAGTTATTTGAGCATAATGATTAAAACAATCGATAAGCGCCTCAACATCATTAAAGAATGCTTCAGAATAATCTAAACCGACATTTAATTCAG
This sequence comes from uncultured Christensenellaceae bacterium, assembly GCA_964619685.1. Classification (GTDB taxonomy): domain Bacteria; phylum Bacillota; class Clostridia; order Christensenellales; family CAG-1252; genus RUG14300. Next base: position 1,216 of record CAZUET010000081.1, on the reverse strand, counting down.
CAAATGTGTTACCATCGGCATCTATAAGCTTCAAAGTCTGTATCGATCCACATAGATCCTCATATAGATCTACATAGATAAATCCATAATTGTAATGTGTAGCACAAGTATCGTTAATTTCATCGCCACTCGAATCACTATCGAGCACTTCGACAATATGGTCATTTCCGCTAATATCGGTAACAATCAATTGTGCCTTATTATCATAAGTCTTAGTAACCTTATAATTTTCACCTACACCGTATATATAACCGCCGTATGCTTTATGCATTGCGCCGTTTACGATAGTCTGACCATCTTCCTTTTCTACATCAATAAGTGTAGCCGATGAAAATAGTACAATTCCGCCACCGGACTCAAACTCTGATTGATAAACATATTCATTATCATAGTAACCGGGGGTAAATGAATATGCATTACTGAATTCACCAAGTTCAAGCGACTTAACAACATAATCGATAGAATAATCGAAATTGGTTAAATAAGCCGGTACTGTAACAGTAAGTATAAATCCTATAATAAATGTAAATAGATAATATAGGATGTTAGCAAAAATACGCCCTTTTTTCATTATAGGCCCGTTATCCCTCTATATCCTCATTAGATACATCAACAGCATCAATAATGTCGCTATCGGTCATATTTTCAAATTGAGAAACTATGTTAGCGGCTTCATTATCACTAATAACAGAATACTCTAAGGGTTCATTATCAACTTGACCTTCGGATGCTTCTATTTCGTTTTCAACATAAGACTCGCCTTTATTGGCTTTAAAAGCAGCCTCACGCTTACGAAGGTTCTCTCTTTGTTCCTCATACTGTTTCTTATTAAACACAGGAATCAAATAGTATACCGCAATAATCAACGCAATAACTACACCGCATCCGATAAAGAATCCGATGTCAACCGATTTTAAACCATTTAGAAGTAACAAGCTATTCATACTTTGCTCCTTAATCCATTACTAATCTCGTAAGAGATCATTATACAAACAAAAAAGTACAATTACGATATTAATCGCAAATTGTACTTTCCAATTTCATAGTAAGACCACAAGGGGTGACGAAAAAGACGGTATGACCCAAATAAGACTTATTTGTTTGTCGTTCGCAACTCATTCTTTCCATTTCGTTACCCTCGCAGTGTTTTTCAACTAAATCTTAACGAGTTTATTCTAACACCATAGCAGATAAAAATCAACAAATTTCGATAAAC
>CAZUET010000080.1:0-9004 GCA_964619685.1 uncultured Christensenellaceae bacterium | reverse complement strand
AAAATAGTCTTGACACCTTTTATTCATTGTATCAAGACTAATGTTTTTAAATGGTCGAGGAGACGGGATTCGAACCCACGGCCTCTTGGTCCCGAACCAAGCGCGCTACCAAACTGCGCTACTCCTCGAATTATTATATTATCAATTTGATAACTTGTTATTAAGCAAATAACTTGTCATCAAAATTAATACTTATATTATACAAATAACTATATTCTCAAATGTTAGACATAGACAAATCATTAGTACTACTTATTAATGACAATTATTTATTAACAACTACACTTATAAATAGCAAGCGAGATTTTAGATACGATAAATTTCGTTATAATATCTACAGCTGTAAATAAGTTATAAGCAAGTGCCATATAATTATTAACAACCGACTATTAACTATCTAAAATACGATAATGATCTTCCATAAATACTTTGCATATATTCTGCAAATATTTATTTCATACGCTAAATATTATATTAACAAAAAAAATCATAATAGTCAACTTGTTTTAGGTAAATTGACTTGCAAAAAATATATTGAATATTGTAAAATGATATCGTGAATAAGATTAATTGGCAAAATGAAACGGATAAGATAATATTAAAGCTTGATAGGCGACCAAAACTGCTTTTACATGCATGCTGTGCCCCCTGCTCCTCTGCTTCGCTTGAATACCTTGCGAATTATTTTGATATTGATATTCTCTTTTATAATCCTAACATTTCAACCGAGGTCGAGTTTAATAAAAGACTTAATGAATTGAAAAGGTTTGTATCAAAGTATCCGTTTACTCAAAGCATAAATATCATTGCGCCTGAATATAATCATTGCGAGTTTTTGAATATCGCTAAGGGCTTAGAGCAACTACCCGAAGGCGGTGAACGCTGTAAAAAGTGCTTCGAGCTTCGTCTATCAAAAACTGCCGAAATATCAAGGTCAATGAATTATGATTATTTCGCAACGACCTTGACTATAAGCCCTCTTAAAAATGTCGAGTTACTAAATCGAATCGGTTTATCATATCAAGATCAATTCATTTTATACCTACCTACCGACCTTAAAAAGAAGGGGCGTTATTTGAGAAGTATCGAATTATCCAAAGAATACGATCTTTATAGACAAGATTTTTGCGGTTGCGAGTTTTCACTAAGAGATCGACTTTTACAAAAGAAATCTCAAAACAATTAACCAAAAAGCACCCTATAATTAACATGGTGCTTTTTTATTAAAAATTATTATAATGATTTCTTAATTGCTGTTGTCTTTTGCGGTTGATGATAGTATAATAGAAATGCACTTTTATGGCGTACAAGGAGGAAATGAAATGCTTACAATTAAAGAAAAGCTTGCAAACGGTTCAATAGTCGAAACCGAATTGGGCGATAAAGCAAATTTTGAAAAATATGTTTTAGAAGCCTATTCTCGTAGAAAGACTGTAAATAAATTGGCTGATCATGACGAGATTGTTAAGCTGTTGGCTAACGGATGTACGATAAAAAAGGCTGACTACAGTATTTTAAAAAGATCGTTGCGTCACTATGACGAGGTTTATCTGTGTAACGAAATATTCGACATCCTCGAAGAAAGCGAAAGTGTGGAAATTACGCTTGCGGATAAATTTGAATTCCCAACCGATCTATCAAAATTCAAAGTTTAGTTTAGTATATTACACTATTAATTATCTAAAGGTGGTTTAATATGGCAAAAAGAAAAAAGAAAAATCTATCATTCAATTTAATGCTGGCTTTGGTCATCATCGTTTTTTCTATCGTAGCAATACTTGCTGTGCTATACTTCGTTAATGATGATGTAAAGGTCAAACTCGATACGATTCTTGATACAATAACCAATATTATCGTTAGCTCGTCGGATAGGGACAACACTAACAACAATAATAAGCCCACCAATGACAATTTACCTGCATTGGTGGATGATTGTAATGTTTCGGTCCACTTCCTTGAACTTGGTAATAAATATACGGGCGACTGCACATTAATAAAGTGCGGTGATATCGAGGTGCTTATCGACGCAGGCAGTAAAACAACATCTTCAAAAGCAATTAAGGAATATGTGGATCAATACTGCACCGACGGTATTCTCGAATATGTAATAGTTACCCACGCACATCAAGACCATATTGCAGGTTTCGTTGGCTCCAAAGAAAATCCCGGTGTATTTGAAAGTTATGTTTGCGAAACCATAATTGATTTTCCGAAAACAAATGCGACAAGCAAAATCTACCAGAACTACATAGAAAAAAGAAATGCGGAAATTCAAGCCGGTGCTACACATTACACCGCACTCGAATGCTGGAATGAAGAAAATGGTGCAAAGAGAGAATATACCCTTGGCGATGGTGTGACCCTTTCTATTCTATACAACTACTTTTATGAAAATGAAACATCGGATGAAAACGATTATTCGGTATGTTGTTTATTAAACAATAACGGAGTATATTCACTTTTCACTGGTGATCTCGAAAAGGAAGGTGAAAAATATCTCGTTCAATACAACGACCTACCCGAATGCAAACTTTTTAAGGGCGCTCATCACGGAAGCTATACCGCTTCTACAGACGCCTTACTTAGCGTAATCAAGCCTGAAATAGTATGCGTATGCTGTTGTTGTGGCTCTACCGAATACACCGATAATCTCGACAATGTATTCCCTGCTCAAGCATTTATATCGAGAGTCACTAAGTATACCCACAATATCTATGTAACGACCTTAGTTACCGATTATGAAAACGGAGTTTTTGAATCGCTTAACGGCAACATAGTGGTTTCTTTCAACGGAAAAGGCGACGTTGCTGTGAATTGCAGTAACAATAATACGAAATTAATTGACACAGAGTGGTTCAAGAATAATAGAACCTTGGAATGAACTTGACCTATTTTGAGAATACTAATAAAATGTATAGTATCTTTGCAAAATTTAAGGTCATTTTAATACAAAAATCTTATAATCTAAGTATATTAGAAAAATGAGAGGTTATATATGAAAAAATCAATCAAATTTGTTACGGTCATTGCCGTAATCTGTATATTGGTTACTGTTTTAACCGCTTGTGGTGCTTCAGGCACTGCAGGATTATCTGCATACGAAATTGCCGTTAAAAACGGTTATGTCGGTACAGAAGCCCAGTGGCTAAAATCTCTAAAAGGTGCCGATTCGGGGAAATCAGCATATGAAATAGCAGTCGAAAACGGATTCGACGGTACAGAAACAGAATGGCTCGAATCACTAAAGGGTGCTGACGGTGCAAATGGTACAGACGGTAAGGATGCCGATGATATTACTATCACCGATATTTATAATGCATTGGTTGTAGACGGATATGAAGGCTCTTTTAAGGATTTCGTTGCCGAATATTTGGCTGACAATACTGCAGTCCAAGACGAAGTGTATGTTTCTAAAGCTATACTCTCTTGCGTAAGTATTGTTTCAACCTTTACCAAGTCTAATAGCGGATTCTACGGTGCTCAAACATACACGGCATCGGGCTCGGGTGTTATCTATAAATTAGATAAAAACACAGGTACTGCTTATATTATCACAAATTACCATGTTGTATACGATTCAAATTCATCTACTACTAATAAGATCGCTAAAACTATATCGGTATATTTGTACGGTAAGGATAGATTAGCAGAAGGTGCTATGGAAGCAACCTATATCGGCGGATCTATGAATTACGATATAGCAGTATTAAAAATCGAAAATAACGAGATACTCAAAAACAGCGATGCAGTTGCAGTTACAATCGCAAATAGCAACGATGTAGTTGTAGGTCAAAAAGCCATCGCTATAGGTAATCCTGAGGCAAATGGCATATCTGTAACATCTGGTATAGTGAGCGTCGATAGCGAAACATTGCAAATGACAGCTGCTGACGATGTAACAACGGTATCTTTTAGAGTAATGAGAGTTGATACAGCAGTCAACGGCGGTAATTCGGGCGGCGGGCTATTCAATGCACATGGTGAATTAATCGGTATCGTTAACGCAAAGATCATCGACAGTAGCGTAGAGAATATTGGTTATGCAATTCCTTCAAATGTTGCCGTATACGTAGCTGATAATATTTTGTATTACTGCGACAATCAAAAATCGGAAACCATGAAGAAGTGTATGCTTGGTATCACTATCAAAATAACAGATTCATGCGCATTCTTTGATCAAGCAACTCAAACTACTAAGTTATTGGAAACCGTAACCGTTCAAGAAGTCAATATCGGCTCTATTGCTGAAGGAATCCTTCAATCGGGAGATGTATTGAAGAGCATTTCTATCGGCGGTAAAAAGTACGAGATTACACGCAATTTTATAGTAATCGACATTATGCTTACAGCAAGGGTCGGAGATCAAATTGCAATGACCTTTGAAAGAGATGGCGAAACGATTACAAAGAGTGTTACACTTACGGAAAAAAGCTTACAAGAATATAAGTAGGCATAGTGTGATACTCATAAACAATATATCGATATAAATCTCTAACGATATTTTCGATATATTTAACGCAATTCGATAGACATTGACAAAAAAACAAGAGCAAGAATAGAAGGCTTTTCATCCTTGTATGCTTGCTCTTTTTTGTTGTTAGATAACAAATCTTTTTTGCTAATACATAGTGTTTAATATGGGATCTTCGATATGTTGGTATCGCAACTCGATATCCCAGAGGCTATATCCACAAAAGGAAAAGAGGGGTGCAAAGCATCCCCTCCCACTTTAGGAAAAAATTTAACAAAAATCCTATTTTGTTATTTCTATTTAAATCTCTTACGATTCTTATTATAGGTTGTGTGCAATAGCTCGTGTGCCTTATGTGAATTGGGCTTACCGAGATAATCATCATAAAGCTGGATGATTTGAGGATTCTTATGAGAAACTCTCAAAGGCTTCATTTCATCTTCTCTATATAATGCACTTGCACGCTTTGCCTTATAAGTATCAAGTATATCATCATCTTCGTTAGGAAGGAAACAAGGCTTTACAAATGGTTGACCGCCACCGGCTACACAACCACCCGGACATCCCATAATCTCGATAAATGTATACTCGCTCTTACCTTCTCTAATTTGATCGAGAAGGACCTTAGCATTTTTCATACCGTGAGCAACTGCAACCTTTACATTTAATCCGCCAAGGTTATATGATGCTTCCTTGATACCCTCTAAGCCACGAACATCAGTAAGTTCGACATGTTCAAGCTCGTTACCTGTAACAACTGCAGCAGCTGTTCTTAACGCAGCTTCCATAACACCACCGCTTGCACCAAAGATAACGCCTGCACCGGTATATTCACCTACGATATCGTTATCAAACTCTTCGTCGGGAAGTCTATTAAAGATGATACCTGCTCTCTTAATGAGCTTAGCTAACTCTCTGGTTGTCAAAACAGCATCTACATCTTGCATTCCGTCATGACCGAGATTCTCTCTTTCCTTCTCATATTTCTTAGCAACACAGGGCATTACAGATACTACATACATATCCTTTGGATCGATACCAATCTTTTCTGCATAGTAGGATTTAAGGATAGCACCGAACATTTCGTGAGGCGATTTACAAGATGATAGGTGATCAAGTAAATCTCCATAATAGTATTCTGCATAATTTACCCAACCCGGTGAACAAGACGTAATCATGGGGAGTACACCGCCATTCTTTACTCTGTCCAAAAGCTCGGTAGCCTCTTCCATAATGGTGAGGTCGGCACCAAAATTGGTATCAAATACCTTTTTGAAGCCTAAACGACGAAGTGCGGCAACCATTTTACCGGTAACTAATGAACCGATGGGCATACCGAATTCCTCACCTAATGCTGCACGAACTGCGGGAGCTGTTTGAACAACTACATACTTACCTTGCTTAAATGCTTCGTCAACTCTATCTATTTCGGAAACCTCCATCAAAGCACCTGTAGGACAAACTGTAACGCATTGTCCGCAAAGAATACAGGGAGAATCTGCAAAACTTCTATTTTCAGCAGGAGCAACAATAGTTTTGAAACCTCTCTTTTCGAAGCCTAAAACTGACATACCGTGAGCATTTTTACAACGCTCAATACATCTACCGCAAAGAATACATTTACTGGTATCACGCTTGATACTCGGTGTAACATTATCTACGGTAGTAGGTGTCTTAGCACCTTCATACAAGCCCTCTCTTGCACCTGTAAGGGTAGCAACGTGCAATAATTCACATTTACCGTTCTTATCGCATTCTTGACAATTTCTATTATGGTTACTTAATAGTAACTCTACAGATGTGCGTCTTGCCTCAACTGCCTTGGGTGAAGAAATGGTAATCTCCATACCCTCGTTGACGGGATATACGCAGCTTGCAACTAAACCTCTGGCTCCTGTAGCTTCAACTAAGCATACACGGCAAGAGCCTCTGGAGCATTCTCCGTGGTTGAAAGCACAAAGGGAAGGAATCTCATATCCGCAAGCCTTAGCTGCTTCCAATATAGTCATACCGGCATCTACCTGATAAGGTACACCTTCAATTTTAATATTAACCTTAGACATATGCTTTAACCCCCTTATTTCTTAGATATTGCTTTGAACTTACAAGATGCTATACACATACCGCACTTGATACATTTATCGGTATCGATAGTTCTTGAAGGAAGTTTGTGATTAGGAGCAACATAGTCGGTCTTAGCAATAGCGTTAACAGGACATTGTCTTTCGCATAATCCGCAACCGATACATTTATCCTTATCGATATCGTAAACCATCAACTTCTTACAAACATGAGCAGGACACTTCTTGTCTACGATATGAGCAATGTATTCATCTCTGAAATGTGCAAGAGTGGAAAGGATCGGGTTAGGAGCAGTCTGTCCTAATGCACACAACGAGTTATTCTTAATATTCTTAGCGAGATCGTCAAGTTTATCAAGATCTTCCATGGTAGCTTTACCCTCGGTTATCTTGGTAAGTATCTCGAGCATTCTCTTAGTACCGATACGGCAAGGAGAACATTTTCCGCATGATTCGTCACAAATGAACTCCATATAGAATTTAGCAACATCGACCATACAGTTATCCTCGTCCATTACGATAGCACCGCCAGAGCCCATCATGGATCCCTTAGCTACGAGATTATCGAAATCGATCAAAGCATCTAAATCGTCCTTTGTTAAGCAACCGCCCGAAGGACCGCCTGTTTGGATAGCCTTAAATTCCTTTCCGTTTGGAATACCGCCACCAATATCATAGATAAGCTCTCTAAGTGTTGTACCCATAGGAACCTCTACAAGACCAACATTATTAACCTTACCGCCAAGAGCGAATACCTTAGTTCCTCTGGACTTTTCGGTACCATGCTGTGTGAATGCCTGATAGCCCTCTCTTAAAATATAGGGAACGCATGCCAATGTTTCAACATTATTAACAATGGTAGGTCTACCCCATAAGCCCTTAACAGCAGGGAAAGGAGGACGGGGACGAGGCATACCACGCTGTCCTTCGATAGAATTTAGCAATGCAGTTTCCTCACCGCAAACGAATGCACCTGCACCAAGTCTAATATGTACTCTAAATGAGAAATTAGTACCTAAAATATTATCACCGAGCAAGCCCATATCTTCCGCTTGCTTAATAGCAATATTCAATCTCTTAACTGCGATAGGATATTCTGCACGAACATAGAAATAACCGTTTTGTGCACCGATAGCATAACCTGCTATCATCATACCCTCGATAACTGCTAAGGGGTTACCTTCAAGAATGGATCTATCCATAAATGCACCGGGGTCACCCTCGTCGCCGTTACAAACAACATATTTCTCGCCTTCGGGTTGAGCATATGCAAATTGCCATTTACGACCTGTGGGGAAGCCACCGCCGCCACGACCTCTCAATCCGCTATTCAAGATCTCATTGATAACATCCTGTCTATCCATTTGAAGCGCTCTTGCCAAGCCACGGAATGCACCTGCACCTAAGCCCTCCTCTATCTTTTCGGGGTTAATACTTCCGCAACCGTGTAATGCTATACGAACTTGCTTCTTATAGAAATTAATTTCATCTTGCTTGGTTACCTTTTCAAGTGTTCTGGGATCTACATAAAGCAATCTCTCGACGATTTCGCCGTTCTCGATATCTTGCTCTACTATGTCCTTTACATCCTCGATACCTACCATTCTATAGAGAGTATCCTCGGGATAAATCTTAACAAATGGTCCTTGTGAACAGAAACCAAAGCATCCTACTAAGTTAACGGATACCTTATCCTCTAATCCCTTTTCGGAAATCAATCTTTCAAACTCGTTCTTAATCTCCTCGGAATGAGATGATAAACAGCCTGTACCACCGCATAATACGATATGACGCTTACCGTCTGCACCTGTAAATTTAGCGTCTAAGCAAGAAGAATACTTCTCACAAACCTTTTCAAGTGACTCAAAACTCCTAATGATCTCCATTATATTATACCTCCTTCGCTCTATACTCTTCTATGATCGAGGGAACTGAATTAACGGATACCTTTGGATATACCTGACCGTTAATGGTTACAGCCGGAGCAATACCGCACGCACCGATACAGCGCAATGCGTCTATCGTGAATAATCCGTCCTCGGTGGTTTCACCCGGAGCAATACCAAGTATTTCTGAGAACTTATCGATAACCTGTTGAGCACCCTTAACATAGCAAGCAGTACCTAAACAACAACCGATAACATACTTTCCCTTAGGTTGTAGAGAAAAAAATGAGTAGAATGTAACGACGCCATAGATTTCGGCAACAGATATACCGGTCTTCTCTGATACGAGTTCCTGAACTTCGAGAGGAATATAACCAAATTCCTTTTGAATATCGCTCAGGATCATCATAAGCGGAGTTTTCTCGTCCAAATATCTGTCACAAATAGCATTGATTAGCGTAACAGCATTTTCACTTAAATGAGCCATATTAGCCCTCCTTTAATAGTATACAAAATCATTTATTAAATTGTTTTCCTCTAAAAAAACAACATTATTTATATTATAC
>CAZUET010000079.1:0-9078 GCA_964619685.1 uncultured Christensenellaceae bacterium | reverse complement strand
TCCCTATACATATGCTAATAAAATAAAAATAATAGCAAAAAATGTTATTTTTTTAGTTTTTTGTAATAAATGTCTTCAATTTGCCTTTACTTGATATGCTAAAACCGAGTATAATTTTAGTAGTACAAGGCTAAGGCGGATAATTATGCTTTTTGGAAAACACATTAACGAATATTATAAAAAATATTTTTGGCAATTTTTCTTTGGATTTATTGCCCTTATTTTTGTTGATGTAATCCAGCTGTATATCCCTGAGGTCGTCGGTCAAATTATTGACACCATTACAAGCGGAACGATATCAGCCGATAACTATCTTCCTATTGTTAAGTTGGTTTTGTATATTGTGGCGATAGGTGCAGGTATGTTCTTGGGCAGAATGCTATGGCGTGTATGCATTTTGGGCGAGGCTGTAGGAATACAGGCCGATCTTAGACATAAAATGTTTTTAAAAGCCGAGATAATGACTCAACGCTATTATAAACTCAATAAAACGGGTGCGATACTTTCATATTTCTCAAACGATCTTGAAACGATTGAGGAAGTGTTTGGTTTTGGCTTGGTTCAGTTTGTAGACGGCATTTTCTTGCTGATATTATCTATGGTCAAAATGTTCATGGTTCAGCCTATCTTGGCGGCATTTTGTCTTATTCCTTTGGCAATATTGGCTGTTTTATCGGTATTTCTTGATAGAGCATTTGAAAGAGCATTTGAAAAAAGACAAAAGGCATTTGAGGATCTAAGCGATTTTGCACAAGAGGCGTTTACAGGTATTAGAGTTATTAAGGCGTTCGTCAAGGAGAAACTTCAGCTTAAGCGTTTTTCTAAAGAAGCCATCAAAAACAAGGATACCACCGTTAAATTCGTTAAGCTTAATGCACTATTGGATGTAGCATTCAATTCGTTAATATATATAGTATTTGCCATAGTTTTATTTGGCGGTAGCTATTTGGTCTATAAAAATATAAATTCTGGCGGAACGGAAGGAATTACCGTAGGAAGCATGATAGAGTTCACCGGTTATCTCGATACCATTATATGGCCCATATTTGCATTATCAGGCATGATAAATCTTGTGGCACGGGGGCGTACATCGCTTAAACGAATTTCCACATTTCTTGATGAAGAAGTTGAAGTCAAGGACGCTGCGGATGCCGTTGATATCGACAAAGTAAACGGCAAGATCGAGTTTAAGAGTTTTTCGTTTGCATATCCCGATGCACCCGATATCAATATATTGTCTGATATTGATATTACGATTGAGGCAGGTGAGACCGTTGGCGTAGTCGGTAAGATAGGTAGCGGTAAATCGACCTTAGTTAATATGCTATTTAGATTGTACAATGTTAATGAGGGTACATTGTTTATTGACGGAATTGATATAATGAAGCTAAAAACGAGTCAATTAAGGGATAATATCGGATATTGTCCCCAAGATAACTTTTTATTCTCCGATTCTATTAAGACCAATATAGCATTTACAGATGCTGATGCATCGGATGATATAGTAGTATCGTCTGCCAAGTTTTCGGCAGTTCATGACAATATAGAAGGATTTGCCGATGGCTATGAAACCGTAATCGGTGAAAACGGTGTAACCTTGTCCGGCGGACAAAAACAGCGTATTTCCATATCGAGAGCAATTCTAAAGGATCCTTCTATACTCGTATTGGACGATTCCGTTTCGGCGGTTGATGTTAAGACGGAAGAAACGATAATAAATAATATCAAAACAGAACGAAAGGGTAAAACGACCATATTGATAGCGTCAAGAGTGTCTACAGTAAGAGGATTAGATAAAATATTGGTTTTAAACGATGGTAAAGTAGAGGCATACGGTACTCACGAGGAGTGTTTAGTGGCATCTAAGGTATATGCGAGAATGGTCGAGCTTCAAGCATTAGAAAAAGAGTTGGACGAAATGTAGTATGGCAAGAGATCATGTTTACGAACAAGCCGATAGAAAAATGAAGGACGGCGAAATAATCAAAAGGACTCTTCCTTATATTAAGCCCTATGCGTTACGCTTATTGGGTGTCCTTTTGCTTATGATGATGACGATAGTGTTTGATCTTGCTACATCTGTTCTTCCCGGTAAAATAACAGAAAAGCTCACAGTTACTATAATGGGCAAACCCGAGCTTATCAATGTATTTATACTGTGTGGAGTTACCTTTGCTATTCAAATAGTGAATGTAATATGTGTTTATGTTACCACAATGTCGTTACAGCGTATTGGTCAAGATATTATATATGACCTTAGAATGGATGTATATAAGCATATTGATTCAATGTCACTAGCTCAAATAAACACCATTCCCGTTGGAAGTCTTGTAACGAGAGTTACATCGGATACCGATGCATTGAGTAATCTGTTTACCAACACTATAGTAAATATGATTAAGAATATCATAATGCTTGTCGGTGTGCTTGCAACAATGCTTGCTATAGATTGGAGAATTGCACTAATAGTAACAGCGTTTATGCCAATAATAGCAGTTAGCTCGTTTTTATTTAGAAAGTATGCGAGAAGAAATTATAGAGTTATTAGACGCAATTTTTCTGTAATGAATGCATTTCTTAACGAAAACATATCGGGTATGAAGATAACTCAGATATTTAATCAAGAGAAACGCAAGGAAGACGAATTTAATAAACTAAATGATAATATATACACTTCTCGTAAAAAGAACATACGGGTATTCGCATTTTTCCGTCCGCTTATACGGTTTTTATATTACTTATGTATGGCTTGCATGTTTGGTTTCGGTATATACATATTGTTAAAGGATGTCAATACGGCGGTTGCGGATGCGGTATTTTCAGGAATGAGTGAAAGCGAGATAGAATTGGTTGCAGGAGCAGGTATAGGTGCCGTGGTCGGTACGATCCAAATGTTTTATTCTTTGCTCAGTAAGTTTTTTAACCCTATTCAAAATCTTGCTGACCAGCTCAACGAATTACAAAGAGCGTTCACATCGAGCGAAAGATTATTCAACCTTATAGATAATAAGCCCGATTTTACCGATAGTCCCGACGCTTTAGAAATAGACAGCTTTAAGGGCGAGATAGAGTTCAAGAATGTATGGTTTGCGTATAAAGAGGGCGAATGGGTGCTTAAGGATGTTTCCTTCCATATATACCCCAATCAAACGGTTGCATTTGTCGGAGCTACAGGAGCAGGTAAAACTACGATACTGCAATTAATAGTGCGTAATTATGATGTTCAAGAGGGCGAAATATTGATAGACGGTATCAATGTAAAAAACATTAAGCTTCAGTCACTAAGAAAAGCGATAGGGCAGATGCTTCAAGATGTATTCTTATTCTCCGGAACGGTTAGAAATAATATTAACTTGAGGGATGATACGATAACCGATGAAGAAATTGACGAAGCAATCAAGTATGTCAATGCAGACCAATTTATTGATAAATTGCCAAACGGCTTGGATGAAGCGGTTACTGAGGGCGGTAAGAATTTTTCTTCGGGAGAAAGACAGCTATTGTCCTTTGCAAGAACGGTTGCACATAAGCCACAAATACTCATTCTTGACGAGGCGACCGCAAATATCGATACCGAAACAGAAAGACTGATACAGCAGTCATTGCTTAAAATGATGAATATCGGAACCATGCTTATAGTCGCACATAGACTATCCACAATACAACATTCCGACAATATCATATGCCTTCAAAAAGGCGAGATCGTAGAACAAGGCGATCATCAAACTCTATTAAAAAATCACGGATATTATTATAATCTATATAAGCTTCAATACGAAGACCAAGAACCTATCGGGCAATAGATCTAATAAAAAAGTATGGCGCATACGCTCATACTTTTTTTATGATCACAAAACAGTCTGCATTAACACAAAGCCGATGGATAATAACTACAAGGTTTGTTGTAAAAGGGCGGTAAGATATTCGTAGCCGTTCTCGTTTAGGTGGACTGCATCGGGATGAAAACAGTTTTTATTTGATTCGTTAAGTTTATTGATATATGAGATAACGCTTATATTGTATTTTGATGCAGTCGAACGTATGAGTGCATTCCAACGCTGTTCCTTGTCGTAGTAGTTGGGGAATGCAGGTGCCTGGACTGCTTCTATTAGGTATATTTTGCTATTCGGGTAAATTGAACGTAAATTACGCAATAAATGTAGATAGTTAAGGTACACCTTGCGTACTGAAACGCTTTCATTGTGAACATCATTGAATCCAAGGTTTAACACGATCGTATTGGGAGTAGGAATGTTTACTATGGATGGGAAATATTTCAACCAATCTGCAAAAGTTGAACCACCAATACCGATATTGACAAAGCTTTCGGGAAATACATTGTCGAAAATGTACTTACCGGCAAAGTTGTTCTTTTTGTAAAATTCAAAGTATGAGTCACCGATAAAAAGGGTGGATATGTTTTCTATACCTGAATCGAGAATTTCCTTTACCTTATGCTTTAGCTTGATTTCATTTTCATCAAAATCGATTTCCATATCTACCGAATATCCGTCAATTAATACTGATGGATCAAATTTGCCTTTCCAATCTCCGATTTTGTTAATGCCTGCAAAAAAACCTTTGGAAAAGTGAGATGGATTGCCGTCGAGATCGGTATAATACATGATACCATTGCCGTATATCCAATCGGTTTTACGATAATCGTATTTTCCAATATATTTGTATCTCCTTTCGTTTAAGCCCACCACAGGCTCGCCCATGCTTGACAGACGAAAATCTTGTTGTCCCATACCAATCTTTTCAAAACTCTTACCGGTATAATATATATCTCCCGTATAAATTGAGCCTTCCGAGTATTTAATGGCGCCGAATCCATTGCAGGGCTTTCCCTTGTGCCATTCGTCTTCTGAAGCAAAATACCAAATTCCAACGCTATTTGTTTTATATTCGTCAAATACTTGACAATGTTTTTTTCTCATATTATACCTCTTAGAACTATTCTAAAATATTTGATGTAATGTAGTCAACGCCCAGTTTAATCAGTTTTTCAGCATCCGCCTTTTCGTTGACTGTCCAACAATTAACTTTAAGCTCATGTGCATGTATCTTATCAATCCAGTCTTTTGTTATTGCACTAAAATGAATATCGAGTCCAAGGTTATGCCTAACTAATTCATGGAAGACATCATCTGACATTTCGCAAACTAAGTACTGTGCAGACTGATTGGGTAGAATTTGGCGAATCTTTACTAAATTACAAAGGTCAAAAGCTATAAAAATGACTTTTTCGAGCGAATAAGTCGATTTAACTATATCAAGTACCTTTTGAATGTTTTCATCACTAAACACGCCCTTCAATTCAACGATGCATTTTTTATCATATGATCTAGCGATTCTTAGATAATCTTCAAATAGGGGAATGCATAGATCTTCACGAGGAGCACCGTCAAGAGCATTTAGTCGTAGAGATTTAAGGTCTTCATAGTTGCATTTTTCCACATATATCGAACTATTTGACACGTTTCCGGTGTGATCATCATGCATTATGACTATTTTACCATCGGTGGTAGGGCGTATATCGGTTTCCATTCCAAAATATGAACGATTACCGGCTGCGATGAATGCCGCCAATGTGTTTTCTCTTTCTAAACCGCTCAGTCCTCTATGAGCGATCATTTGACACGAGCCGTGTGCAATTTTAATGGTATCCTTCATGGCGTGCCTCCTTATATGACTAATTATATTACGATACAGTTATGTTGTCAATACCACTTTTATAATAAGAATTTAACAAACTATTGACTTTGATTGGATATTGTATTACAATAATACCGATAGCAAAACTGTCTATCAATAATACGGATCAAGGCAATTTTGGTTGAGGTAATGAATTTGCCGAATACAACAGGAGGTATAACTATGCTTTGCGAAATGCACTGTCATTCATCGGGTATTAGTTATTGTAGCCACATACCCTATAACGAGCTTGTCGACATAACCAAGGCGGCAGGATTTGATGCAATGGTATTAACCAATCACTATTGTAGAGACTATTTGAAAGCAATATCATATGAAGATTGGATAGAAGATTATATTAATGAATACAGCTTAGCCCATCAATACGGAAAAACTGTTGGAATGAAGGTGTTTTTGGGTGTCGAGGTAACTGTAGATTATGATTTAGGTATACACATGCTTCTTTATGGAATTACACCCGAGTTGCTTAGGCGTGACAAGAATTTATTTGAAAAATCATTGGAAGAATTGTCTAATTATTGCCGTAGCAATGGTATTACTCTTATTCAAGCGCACCCTTTCCGTTACGGTCGCACCGTTCAAGAACCGTCTCTGCTTGACGGAATAGAGATCAACTGCCATCCGGGGCATGAGGGACATACATCGGATATCGTGAGAATTGCCAAGGAGAATAAACTATCGGTAACATGTGGAAATGATTACCACGGAGATACCTCATATCGTCCAAGGGGTGGTATGATATTACCCGATAATATAGAAACCGATCAAGAATTGGCACTATATATCAAAAACACATCAGAATTTAGTTTACGGGTTCATGAGGTCGGGGACAGTGAGCCATATCCTTTGATTGTTAAAATCGACAAGTAATTAACGCATCCCGTGTAATGCGGTAAAAAAGAAGAATAAGCGCATAATAATTGCTATTTAACTAAATTTTTGTAGTTGGACGCTCATTTTGCGTCCTTCTTTTTTTAACAAGGAATAAGATTTCGTTGCTAACGCAGTGCCCTTATGGGTTCGAGTTTTGTACGCTCACTATGACAGCAGAGGTGGTAATTTTTCATTATAAAACTATGTTTTGGTATTGAAAAATCCATAACGATGCACATTTATAATAGCAAATCGTGAACTGTAAATAAAAAAGAACGGCAAAATGCCGTTCTTGAATGTTTTTTATTTATTGTTACATATTTCGTCATTATCTTCTTTTGCTTCTGTTTTTTCCTTTAACAACGAAATAAAAGGCAAAATAACACCGCCAATAATGTTTCCTACAATTGTAAGTAGTATGTAACCAACGATTTGTAGCGTAAATTTACCATAATAATAGAAATACAGCATATTTGCCACTGAATGGTCAAATCCACAGTAAACAAACACAATAATTGGAAGCATAACACCGACTGTAGTGCTAAGCGTTTTCTTTGGTGCGTGACGTACAGAGCGCACAGAAACCGTTATAAGCATTCCACAAAGAATAGATGAGCATAAGGCTTTAATTGCCCAATTATCTTGCAATAATTTATTTTCTATTAATGTATTTGCTTGTTCATATATTGACTGACCTATTGAAGTATTTTTTGCCAATATGGCAATAATGTAAACTCCTAAAGCATTACCAAGAAAGCATAGTACTAATCGCCAAAGATTTTTTACGCCCATGGTAGGAATGTATGCTACCATACCTGTAAATAAACGCATTTCATAAGCTACGACAGTATAAATTCCAAGCGAGAAGAGGACTGCTCCAATTGCTCGTCCAAAGGTACCTAATAGGTTATTTGCAAGCAATGACGCACAGCCACCTATCCCGATCATTATTCCTGCAAGCACTGCCATTAGAAAAAATACGCATATTTCTTGGATTTTCGTATTCTTACTGTTTTCCATTTTTGTGTTATTCCGCTTGGAGTATTTCTTCGATTTCGGCAATTTCTTCTTTTGTAAGTGGTGGATATGTGACCGCTTTTACATTCTCTTCTACTTGCTCAGGTCTGCTTGCACCAATCAAAGCACTTGTAACCACATCGTTTCGCAATGTCCATTGTATTGTTAGTTGTGCCACAGATTGACCTCTTCTTTCAGCAATAACGGCAAGCTTGCGAACCTTTGCAATTTTTTCTTCGGTAATATCGGTAGGCTTTAAATATCTTGGGTCGTGTGCCGCACGAGAATCGGAAGGAATGCCATTTAAATATCTATTCGTAAGGATACCGTTACATAGAGGTGCAAAAGCAATACAGCCTACGCCTTCTTTCTCTAAAACACTTGTAAGTCCGTGTTCTATCGTGCGATTAAACATTGAATAGTTAGGCTGATGGATCAGCATAGGTGTTCCCATTTCTTTAAGCGTTTTGATCGCAATGCTTGCTTGCTCGGCGTTGTAGTTGGAAATACCGACATATAGTGCCTTTCCGCTACGCACAATCTGATCGAGTGCACCCATTGTTTCCTCGATTGGCGTGTCGGGGTCGGGGCAGTGGTGATAGAAAATATCAACATAATCAAGATGCATACGCTTTAAGGATTGATCGAGACTTGCAATTAAGTATTTACGACTTCCGTGATTGCCGTAAGGTCCCTCCCACATATCAAAGCCGGCTTTTGTCGAAATGATAAGCTCGTCACGGTGTGTATGCCAATCTCTATCCATGTGAACACCAAAGTTTCTTTCAGCCTCGCCATAAGGAGGTCCATAATTGTTTGCAAGATCAAAATGTGTAACACCAAGATCGAATGCTTTGCGGAGCATTTTTTGTTGGGTATCAAATGGTGTAATATTTCCAAAATTATGCCAAAGTCCAAGTGATACTGTAGGGAGCAGTAAACCACTCCTACCGCAACGACGATATGGCATTTGTTCGTACCTATCCGGTGATGGTTTATAATCCATAGCATTCTCCTTCTATATTTAAATATCATAAGCTGTCTATTATTGCAATGATAAAAAAAACAAATTTGCAATCGCTTAACATTGATTCTATTATAAGCGAAAAGCAACCAAAAGTAAATATAAAAAAATCGCAGAATAGATAAAAAATATAACTTTTTATATATTCACAAAAAAGGTGCGTTTTAACTAAAAGCAACCAGTCGTATTCAAATTAGATAGAACAGTACCATAAGCGAAGAAAGTTAAATTCATTTTTATCAAGCAAAAAAAACATAAAATGTGTTGACAATTATGGAAATGTTTATTATACTTGTATACGATAACATGAATATATATGGAGGCTTATCGAAGTGGTCATAACGAGGCGGTCTTGAAAACCGTTTGGGTGCAAGCCCACGGGGGTTCGAATCCCTCAGCCTCCGCCAGAGAGACCCAACTGAACCGATAAAGGTTTGGTTGGGTTT
>CAZUET010000078.1:0-9222 GCA_964619685.1 uncultured Christensenellaceae bacterium | reverse complement strand
CGCAATACGCTATATAAAGCAAAAAGGGAATCTGAGTGGGTTGGTTTTATACCAACTTACTCAAAATTCCCCAAGAGCACCCCACATTTTCGGTGGGCTTCTTTTTTTTATAGGTGGCATTGCTCTGTCGGGTTCGACTTCGCTTATGCTCCGCTCAGTATGACTAAGTAAATGTTCTCGCTTGAGTAAAATAACCTCTAATTCCGTCTACCAATTCTCTAAAAATATTCCGCTTACCGCTTAGAAAGCCTCTCCTGTTTGATATTTCTTGTGTGTTGATGTATTCGATTTCGAGTTCGTATCTATTGATTTCGTTTTGTTTTGATTTGTAACCTATAAAGAGTATTGCCATTATACCAAGTATTATATTTCTAATAGTTTTCATAGTTGTGTCCTCCTTATATTTAATCTTTACTGTGTAATATAAGGTCATTTTGTTTTTTATGCAACATTTATTTCAAAAAAAACAGTAATAATTCTTTTTGACAATTCATATTTATTCAATATGGATAAAGAAATTGATTACTTCGCTATGGAAGAGGCGTTTTCCAAAATTAAGCCGTTTACCGTTCAAGCCGAACCAAGCAACGCTGAAAGAACCGATCATGATATTGCCGTTAAGCCCTTGGTAAGATTGTACAAGCTATATCGAGAAATAAGTACCGTTCTCGATAGATTGTCGGCATTGACTGAGAATAAGGACTTAGTTTTGCTTGCAACTCATTTAGTTAAAAGTATAAATGCCAATATTAGCAATATACTCGATCTATCCGTCTATCCGGATGTCGAATCTGAAAAAGGTATTTCAAGCTATACTCAAGCGGTGCGTAAGCTTCTTATATTAAGTGCCAGAGCATGTTCATCCGCTACGGAGTATATGAGAGAAATTCGATATATAGACACAAAATTATGTTACAGAGAAATGCTAACGCTCCATTCTATACTGCTTACACTTACGGCATTCTAATCGATTATTCCCGTATTATCATTGTTTTTCCGTTTTTCTTGACGATTTTATTCTTTATTCAACCGCCATACATGGACAAAAAATGATAGCTTTCATATGTTACGACCAAATTTGACAATATTCTGCTAAATTAGTCATCATTCTATCTTCTTTTCGCACCGCTAAAATGAAATATGGTGTGCTTTTTTGTTATAATAGGGTTGAACTTTTTGAAAAAAGGAGATAATTATATGAATAAGATAAAGGTTTTAATTGTGGACGATAATGTGAACTATTGTAACGAGATAAAAGCGGAGTTACTGCGTTACGGATTGTTTGAGGTTACAGCTTGCTATGACGGAATGACTGCTTTGTCCGAGTGTGCGAGATTGCACTCCGATGTAATGGTTCTCGATCTCGTAATGCCAAATATAGACGGAATGGAGGTGCTGAAAAGCATTACCGAGAAAAATATGTCGGTCAATGTAATTGCTATGTCGCTTCCTATTGGCGATGAGTTTATTACCGGTGCACTTCGAGCCGGTGCAAAATTTTATATGACCAAGCCAATAAATGTTAATGCTCTAAAGAATAGAATTATGGACTTCTATACCGAGAAAACAGCCCCTACGTCACCCAAGCTAAAGCTAAATAAGTCGCTTGACGAAAGACTATCGAATATTTTTATTACTGTAGGTATTCCTGCACATATCAAGGGCTATCAATTTTTGCGTGAAGCTATAAAAATGGCAATAGAAAACCCCGATATAATCAATAGCATCACTAAGCGACTTTATCCCGAGGTCGCAGACCGCTTCGGTACGACGGCAAGTAAGGTCGAAAGAGCGATTAGACACGCTATAGAGGTTGCTTGGAATAAAGGTAAGATCGAAAATATTAACCACCTATTCGGTATTAAGGTTTACACCTCTAACGATAAACCGACAAACGGTGAATTTATTGCGCTTGTAGCGGATAAGTTGATTGTTGAGAGCGTATAAATACATACTCCAAATTTAAATAAATCCCTAATCAAAAAACGGGCGGTAGATCTTTACTCCGTCCGTTTTTTTGTTTTATCTTGAATTAGTAATGTGCCATATTTGAGAGTATTAACTTTTTTTTACATAGAATTAACTATATTTTATTATAAATACATACAATAGATTGTTATAATTTATAATAGGGTTATTATGAAGAAAACTGTATCGCAAAAACCGACAACAATGATAATAATACAATTCGTTTTGATAGTGGCTATAATCATAGCCATTATATCTTCGTCATTTGCGTGGTTTTCGGCTACCCAAAAAGATGTTGATGCATCGGGTGGTGCATTTAATGCCGGTGAACAACCTATCGATACTACAGGTAATGCATACCTTGTATCGGCATTAGGTCCATATAAAGGTGAAACGGGACTTGGAGAATATGGTACACAGGATGCTCCCTTTTTCCTCGAACTTGAAATAATTACCGCTCCCATTCAAATTAATTGGAATGCATCCATTTCTATCGTAAAAAGTGTGGAGTTTAAAATGAACGAGGTGTTAGAAGACGGTACTTCTTCTCCGCATATATCCCTTAACGGGGTGACCGCAAAAAGGGATTCTGAGATAATTCTCGATTGCTCGGGTGAGGAAAGTAATTGGAAATTGGATCCATTCGCAACAAAGGACGAGGTCTTAGACGGATTTTGTTGGAGAATTGCTCTTACATACTATCCATACTCTAAGAATAAAGAGGATTCACGCATAGCTATCACTTCGCCTAAATACTATTCACCCGAGGATTTTACAATTACACTCGAAAACAGCGAAGATAAGGACGGTGCCGTCATTAAAGAGATATATGATAAAACCGACGTTGTTTTCGTTTTCAGTGCAAGGCTTTACTTTTTGAGCGATGAGGACATGAAAAAAGCGCCAGTCGACAGAAATCCGTTTATTATGAGCGGATATTCAAAGGAGAAGGGCGATTATACCGATTATACATTCATGAATGCGTCATTCAGCTTCGATTATGACTTTTCAGCTCCGCTATACACCGTGATGACCGGAATATAAAAAAACAGAAAGACTATGGATAAAACAAAAAAGGTAAGTATCATTACATCATCTATATTGATTGTTTTACTTATAGCGTCGATAATAGTAGCGTCCTTGGCATGGTTTTCATCAAGCGTTATCGATGATCTTTCTGTATATACAAATAACTATATAATACTGTATTTTGACGGAGATATACAATATCTTGACGGTGAGGGTAATTACGGCGGCGTAGATAATGCGGTTGCTCTTTCGGCAAGACAAGCGGATCTTAACGAAATACGAGATAATGCTACAAATACATCAATTAAAGCGACTACTGCAGGTGCAAGTGCTGTTGTTAAAATAGTCGACTATTCGGGTAATAAAAATACGGTTTACGAGAATTTGAGCCTAAGGGCGTCGATCAGAGCGTTTGCGGTAGATGAAAATGGCGTGCGTACCGAGATTTCCACAACCACAGATATATGTGTTACACCAAAATTTACTATCAAATATGACGGTGAAGACATGGAAAACAATATAAACGGAACACCGTCTAATATAAGGCATAATCAATACTATGATCTCTCTATCAATAAGCGTAACGGAGAGTTAAGAATAACGCTTGATGCATATCTT
The DNA here is from genome assembly GCA_964619685.1 of uncultured Christensenellaceae bacterium. GTDB lineage: Bacteria > Bacillota > Clostridia > Christensenellales > CAG-1252 > RUG14300. The sequence continues at coordinate 5,607 of CAZUET010000078.1, read as the reverse complement.
CTATCGGCAGATGAATTGGCAATTCCTGCGGTATTGAACGCTAAGCAAATATCCCTTGAAGTGACTGTTAGATCTATAGAAGATACATGCACACTTTATTATTATAACGCCAATGCATGGAAAAGTGTATATGCCTATGGTTTAACAGTAGAAACTCAACCCGTAACATCTTCTGAAAATGCCTGGTTTGTAGTTGGTTATAATGGAGATGCTTTCAATGGCCTTATTATGAAAAAGGATTCGGATACATCATCGCCTCGTACCGATGTTTTTGCTTATTACGGCTATAAATGGCGTTCTCCTGCCGATGATTTTGCAATCACTAACGGAAAGGTTAGTAAAGGCATTGGGCAGATTCCCGAAAATGCTCGTGAATTACCGAACGGAACGGTGATATCCGAAAGCACAAAAAGCGGTCGAATAACATTATCCGACTCGGGCGTATACAATATTTTTTATGATTACAAAAATGACATTATTAGTATTGAGCATAGTAACGATCCCTATAAAACATCGGATAGCGAACTACTTGGTGTATTCCCTGGTAAAAAAATGAGTCCGCTTAACGGTTTAAGCGGATGGTATAGTATAACTGTTCCGACTTCATTACAACAGATCGTATTTACAGACGGTAACGGTAAGAGTGAATTGGTCGATATCGATTTCGATAAGCCATACTTTTACAATAACGGTGAAAATGTATGGAATACCCAAATTGCGGATTACAGTAATCGTATATTCTACTATGCACCGTCAGTAACAACCGTATCTATAAAATGCACTAACTATAAAGGCGAAATCGGCTCGTACGATATGATCTCGCTGAATAACGGATGGTTTTATGTCGATATTGAAAAATCGCTTTATCAGCTCGAAAATTTACCTACCACATTAAATATTGACTTTATTACAAACGAAGCTACCGAGCATACCACCACCGAAATCGATTACGGCAAGCCATATTTTGCCAACGGAACTTGGCGCTCTTATCCCATATATTAAAACAAACATAAAAAACCACGAATCAGCGTGCTGATTCCGTCCTGTTGTTATAAGTGTACGATTTGTCCGCTGTAATACTGAGCGTAGTCGAAATTTGAACAAATCGAAAATCAAACGGCATAGCCGTTTGGTATCTTGCGGACACATTGTTTATATTAATTATTGTTCGATTGACTTTTTATTCCCGTCCGCCGGTAAATGAAATCTGTATTTAAATATTTTATGGTGGATATAACTCATTAAGTGATGGGTGTTATTCGTTCCAATCAAGACTGCGTTTGACTGCCTTATGCCAACCGTTCAGCTTTTGTTCGGCACTGGCTTTATCCATATCGGGTGTGAACTCTCTACCAACCGAAACATTCTTAACTATATCATCTAAATTCTTATATGCACCTGTCGCTAAGCCTGCTAAATAAGCCGCTCCTAACCCTGTAGTTTCTGTTATTATGGGGCGTTCGATCTTAACATTAAGAATATCTGCTTGAAATTGCATCAAAAAGTTATTATTAGATGCTCCGCCGTCTACTCTCAGTATTTTAATCTTGCCGACATCCTTTTCCATAGCATGTACGACATCGTAAGTGGAATATGCCATTGATTCGAGAACGGCTCTAACAAAATGATGCTTATTAGTACCCCTTGTAAGACCGCAAACCGTACCTCTTGCGTTCATATCCCAATAGGGCGCACCGAGTCCCGTAAATGCAGGCACAAAATAAACACCGTTAGTATCGGGAACCCGCAACGCATAGCGTTCTGTATCCGATGCGTGTTTGATTAGCAACAATTCGTCCCTAAGCCACTGAACGCTCGAACCGGCATTAAATATACTTCCTTCGTATGCATATGTTACTTTTCCGTTCAAATTCCAAGCAACAGTAGTAACAAGATTATCCTCGGATAGCTTGAACTCGTTACCGATGTTCATTAGTATGAAGCAACCGGTACCATATGTGTTTTTAGCCATGCCGACATCAAAGCAAGCTTGTCCAAAAAGGGCAGATTGTTGGTCGCCTGCAATTCCTGCAATGGGTACAGGTTTACCGAGTAATAAGGTGTGCCCGACAATGCCTGACGATGGCACGATTGTTGGCAATATCTCTCTCGGTATGTTTAAAAGAGCGAGAAGCTCGTCATCCCAATCATTAGTTTTGATATTGTAGAGCATCGTTCTTGATGCATTCGTTGAGTCGGTAACAAAGGATGCTCCGTCTGTCAATTTCCAAATAAGGAAGGTGTCAATGGTACCCACACGAAGTCTACCGAGTGAAAGCAATTCTCGACTTTCGGGAACATTATCGAGTAGCCACCTTATTTTTGAGCCTGAAAAATATGCATCCACGACCAGTCCTGTCCGCTCTCTAATAAAATCGAGATGCTTTTCTTTGAGCTTTTCACAATAGTCCGTGGTGCGCCTACACTGCCAACAAATGGCATTATGTATGGGGCGTCCTGTTTCAGAATCCCACATAACGACCGTTTCACGCTGATTAGTTATACCAACTCCGTATATTTCATCCGCATCGACATCGGCGTATGCAACAGCCTGTTGCATACTCGTAAGCTGTGCATGCCAAATTTCTTGAGCATCGTGCTCCACCCAACCGGGATTAGGGTATATTTGTTTGAACTCTTGAGCGGCAATGGATACAATCCTCTTATCCTTTGTATCATACAATAATGCACGAGCACTTGTTGTGCCTTCATCAAGCGAAAGTATATAGCGTTTTTTCATAATTCTCCATTTACACCAAAAGGCGGTTTACAAATAGTTTATAGAATTATTATACACCATATCGCAACCAATTTCAAGTCCCTTTTTTACCGCCAAGAAATCTCCAAGTTTCTGCACGATTTGATTATCGCTACGGTCAATTTCACTACGCTCACGACGGTAGACAAGTGGTGTACGCTTAGGATAACTGGACGAAAATCAGTATGATGGATACCGAATGCCTTGTATATGAGATTTAGTGCGATTATCTTACTTTTATGGTGAAAAATCAAGAAAGAATTAATAAAAAAAGAGCAAGTCTTGCACTTTTATGCGACTTGCTTCTTTTTTTTATTTATTTGTGTGTTAGTATGACGGCATAATTGTTATATAAGAATAAATTATCCGAATGCTCTTCATTGGTTAGGATATCGATATAATCGCCGTCTAAGTGATAGTTTTTGGGGCATCCGCTAGTGTTTGCTATAACTAAGATATTCGATCTATCATTATTTCTTCTGATAACGAGCAGTCCGTCATAGTCTGTTACCTCTGTGGACCCGTCTAATGCTTCTGCATAGTTTCCTCTAAACACACCTAACCGCTTATAGTGGTCGAGAATGCTAATGTTTTCTCTGCCCCAAGGGTATGGGCGTCTATTTACAGGATCCTCTCCACCCTCTAAGCCTACCTCGTCACCGTAGTATATTGAGGGAATTCCGGGAAGCACATATTGAATAATGCTTGCAACAAAAAGTCTATCGGTCGCAACACGCTTTTGTTCGTTACTGAGTGAATATTCCTTTTGTCTTGTTTTACTCCATCCGTCGAATCGTACACCCGCAAGAGCGTTTAGTATTCTCACCGTGTCATGTGTACCGAGCAAAGTCATACAATTATCGAGATTCTCTTTAGGATAATTTTCTATGATTGTCATTACCGCACGCCTAAAATCGATAGCCGAACCGCCTAATGCATAGTTTATTATGGCGGTGCGGAACGGATAATTCATTACTCCGTCGAGCTGTCCTTGTGTAAAATAGGGGCGTAGTGAGCCGTATGCATATTTAGTCGTTGCATCTTCCCAGACCTCGCCTAAGATTGTTGCTTTTGGGTTGTCGTGCTTAATTCTTGATACAAGCTCCACAAGATAGTCATTTGGTAACTCGTCAACAACATCTAATCTCCAGTCTATATCGTAGCAATCCCACTTTGCAACTATACCGTTTTTACCGAATAGGTAGTTGATAAGTTTTTTATTCTTTTTATTGAGGGTCGGCACACAGTCGATACCCCACCAACTATGATAGCTACCGTCCTTTTTGAAATAATACCAATCACGGTAAGGACTTGCAGAGCCTTGATATGCACCGAAAGAATCGAAATATCCGTTTTTATTGAAATATACGCTATCCGATCCGGTATGATTAAATACACCGTCGAGCATAACTCTCATTCCGTAGATCCTTGCTTTACCGACCAATTCGGCAAATTCTTCTTCGGTACCTATCATTGGATCAATCTTAGAATAATCCGCAGTGTCGTATCTATGGTTAGAATGAGCTTGGAATATAGGATTGAGATATAATATAGTAACACCAAGGTCCTTGATATATTCAAGCTTATCTATAAGACCTCTAAGGTTACCGCCAAAAAAATCGTCGGCATGATATACGCCGTCTTTACCGACTACATCGATATCATCATCCCAATCGGTATGTACCGTTCCATAATCTATTGGTTGGATCTCACCAACACGATTAAATCTATCGATAAATACTTGATATATAATATCACCGCCCCATCTAAGAGGTGCGGAATAAGCCGAATCGGAAACTGTCAATTGCCATTTAAGATCGCTATTTTCGCAAGAGGAGCAATCAAGATCTCTACCGAATGACACTTTGTATTCACTATTTTCGCCATAAAAAACCTCAAATGAGTAGTAATATAGACCTGCGCCGAATATGGGAAGTCTTAGGGTATAGATAAAACCCTCGCATTCTTTATCGAATGTGAAGGGATAACTTCTATAGCCTGCATCGGCGAGGTACAATACCAAATTTACCGAGGTAGGGCGGTCGCCTGTCATTCTTACGGTAAAATATTGATATTCGCCTGTTTTTACTGCTCCGAAGGGAGTTTTATCTTTAAGTGAATTATATATCAGCATTATTTGTTTATTAGTTTATTACTTGACCTTTTTAAGATTCCAAATACGAGAGCAGTATTCTTCTACAGCTCTGTCAGCGGCAAAGAAGCCGGATTGAGCGATATTGACTAAGGACATTCTATTCCATCTTTCTCTATCTCTATATGCTTGATCCACCTCGTTTTGGATGTTGACATAGGAGCGGAAATCTGCCATACAGAGATATGGGTCAGCTTTAGATCCGTTTAGACCTATTGTTAATAGGTTGGCAAGCTCTGCAAACGATACTCCGCCAATGCCTTCACGCATATAGTCGATAACCCTCTTAAGGTCGATATCGTTATTATAATACTTACTCGGTGAATATCCGTTAGATACCATTTCGGCAACCTCGTTTGAGCGTAAACCGAAGATGAATATATTATTACTACCAACTCTTTCGCTGATTTCGACATTAGCACCGTCCATTGTACCTACTGTAACCGCACCGTTTATCATGAACTTCATATTACCGGTACCGCTTGCTTCTTTACCGGCAACAGATATCTGCTCACTGATTTCACTTGCAGGCATTATAACCTCGGCTAATGAAACTCTGTAGTTTTCAAGGAATACTACCTTTAATTTGTCGCCTATGGACTTATCGTTATTGATGACCTTTTCCATTTGGCTAATCATACGGATAACGAGCTTAGCAACATAGTAGCTTGATGCTGCTTTACCTGCGAAAATATAT
>CAZUET010000077.1:0-9333 GCA_964619685.1 uncultured Christensenellaceae bacterium | reverse complement strand
GTCATATTGACAGTTGCTTAAAATGGTTGTATAATTTAATAGGTATATTCAGCGTTATTCCGTTTTGGTACCGCCGAAGGCATTGTTCGGAATGGTATCTTGATTTATATAATGCTTGTTGCTTGAAAATAGAATATTAGGAGGTTCAGTAATGATTAACAGTATGGTTTCGGCTGTGTTGTTGTCTGCCATGCCGTGGTATGGAGTTGCGCTGATAGCAGTTGGTGCTTGTGTAGTAGGATTTTTAGCTACATTTATTAGCTATCGTGTCTATTTACGCAATAAATTTAACGGTGCAAAGGAAGAGGCAAAACGCATAGTCGATGAAGGCAGAGTTGAAGCTAAGCAATTACGCAAAGAAGCTCTGTTGGAAGCAAAAGAAGAACAGCATAGACTTCGCAGTGAATTGGATAGAGAAACGAGGGATAGAAGAGCGGAGCTATCGAGAACCGAAAGCCGTTTACAATCGAGAGAGGAACAACTCAATCGTAAAGAGGGTGCTTTAGATAGTAAGATTCAAGATGCGGAGAATCGTAAGATACAACTTGAAAATAGAGATAAAGAGTTGACGAAGTATCAAGAGAGTCTTAAAGTTAAGGAGCAAAATATTGAGTTGGAGCTTGAGAGAGTAGCAGGATTGACTCGTGATGAGGCAAAAGCCGAACTCGTTCAGCAGATAATCGAGGATGCTAAAAAGGATGCTTATGAGACCGCTAAGAATATAGAGGCTCAAGCTAAGGACGAGGCAGAGAAAAAGGCTAAGAATTTGATTGCTTTGGCAATTCAAAAATGTGCTACGGATCAAGTATCCGAGGTTGCTATATCGGTAGTACCCATTCCTAACGAGGAAATGAAAGGTAGAATTATCGGTAGAGTCGGTAGAAATATTAGATCGCTTGAAAATGCTACAGGTGTTGATGTAATTATAGACGATACACCAGATGTTGTAACATTATCCGCATTCGATCCTGTAAGGCGTGAGATCGCTCGAGTTTCGCTCGAAAGACTTATTGCCGACGGAAGAATTCACCCGGCTAAGATAGAAGAGGTTGTCGATAAAGTTAAGGTTGACATTGAGAATCAGATGAAGGAGGCTGGCGAATTAGCAGTCTATGATTCGGGTATTATGCATTTACACCCCGAATTAGTTAAGCTATTAGGTCGTTTAAAGTTCCGTACAAGCTACGGTCAAAATGTACTTCAGCACTCCCTTGAGGTATCTTATATATCGGGAATTATTGCAGCAGAGCTTGGCGCAGACGTTAAGATTGCAAAGAGAGCAGGCTTGCTTCACGATATAGGTAAGGCTATCGACCATGAGGTCGAGGGTACTCATATATCGATAGGTGTCGAATTAGCTAAAAAATATAAAGAGAACGCTCAAGTCATTCATGCGATCCAAGCTCACCACGGTGATGTAGAAGCTAAGACTTTAATAGCAATGATAGTACAAGCTGCCGATGCAATCAGCAGTGCAAGACCCGGTGCAAGAAGGGATTCGATCGAAAATTATGTAAAGAGACTTGAGAGTATCGAAAAGATCGCTAACGATTTCCCCGGAGTTGAGTCATCCTACGCTATCCAAGCTGGTAGAGAGATTAGAGTTATGGTCAAGCCTGACGAAGTAAACGACAGTAAGACCTATTTTACCGCAAAAGAGATCGCAAAGAGATTGGAAACCGAATTGGATTATCCGGGACAAATCAAAGTTTGCGTTATTAGAGAACTGCGTAGTGTAGAAATTGCAAAATAACACTGTAACTAAGAGCATTAGCTCAAAAAAAAAGAACTCGTTTGAGTTCTTTTTTTATGTCTATTTACGCTTTAATAATTCCATTTTTAGATCATATAATTTTTGAGATAGGTCGACCTTATAAATATGTGGATTAGTTATTCTCTTATATTGCTCCCACATATTGTCTATACATTGCTTATGATATGCACGGATTTCCTTGAGGGTAGGCTTGTTGTAGACCAATTCGCCGTTTATGAAGATAGGAACTTGTAATTCTTCTACATAATAGTTTACTACGGTTTTTTCTTTCCAAGGATTTTCGGGATCGAATATTCTATACGGCTCACCTTGGGGATTGACTTCGTCCTTTAACATGATGAGGTCGGCTATAGCTTTTCCCGATTCATTATCATAAAACCTAACTACCTTTTTAAGTCCCGGATTAGTAACCTTGATAATAGTGTTACTTATTTTTAGTTTTGGAGTTAAAACTCCGTTTTCAGTAATTGCTGCAAGCTTATAAACACCGCCCAAAGCAGGGTTGGAATAACTTGTAATAAGCTTAGTACCAATACCATATGAGTCAATTTTTGCACCTTGCTGATTTAGGGAAATAAGTACATTTTCGTCAATATCACCGCTTGCACATATTATCGCATCTTCAAATCCGTTAGCATCGAGCATTTCTCTTGCTTTGTTACATAGATAAGCAAGGTCACCGCTGTCGATTCTAATGCCTAACGGCTTATGACCTTGGGCTCTTAATTCCTTGAAAACTGTGATTGCATTGGGAATACCTTGTTCGAGTGTATCGTATGTGTCTACCAATAAAAGACAAGCGTCGGGGAATAATTTTGCATATTCTCTGAAAGCAGTAATTTCGTCGGGGAAGCTCATTACCCAACTATGTGCATGTGTACCCGAAATAGGAATATCGAACATTTTACCTGCAAGCACATTACTTGTAGACGAACAACCGCTGATAAGGGCGGCTCTTGCACCGTAGATACCTGCATCGGGTCCCTGTGATCTTCTTAAACCGAATTCCATTACGGTAGAGGCTGTATTTTGAACTATTTTACTTGCCTTAGTTGCTATCAATGTTTGGTGATTGATTATACAAAGTAGAGCGGTTTCTATAAGCTGAGCTTGAATGATAGGTGCCTTGACCGTTAGAATAGGCTCGTTAGGATATACGATACTACCTTCGGGCATAGCGTATATATCGCCTGTAAACTTAAAGTCGTCGCCGAGCATTGAGAGAAAGTCTTCGTCAAATAGATTTAGTGAACGTAAATATTCTATATCATCGGCATCGAAACGCAAATTTTGAATATAATCTATAGCTTGCTCGAGACCTGCAACAACTGCATAGCTTATCTCGGCTGTGCCACGGAAAAATAGATCGAAAACGGCTTCCTTATAATCTGTTTCGGATTTCTTATATCCGTACATCATTGTAAGCTCGTATAAGTCTGTCAATAAAGTCAAATTTCTCATAATTATCTCCTAACTTATTCTATATTATTCCTTTTTATCTTCGTCAGTTTCAGCTTCGATCTTGGAGTCTTCATCATTTGATTCGTTTACTGCTTCTAATGCATATTTAGGAACACCTGTCTTAATTACATTGAAGCATATAAGTAGAAATACCACAAATGCAATTACAGCACCTATCGCACAGCCTACAACGCCTACATGAATACCATTAGCGGTAACGGCATCGGATCTAATAGACTCCATAAACGATCTAACGGCAAGATAATATGTTAGATAGAACATAATGCTTGCCATATTCTTCTTGACCTTTCTACCGATAACCACCAAAATAGCAAAGCCTATTAGGTTAAGCACCATTTCATAGAAGAAAGTTGCTTGATACCAACCGCCCATTTTTTCAATATAAACGGCGATAGGGAAGAATTGAAGATCGGGATTAGTGATAGCAGCGCCGTAAAGCTCTTGATTAACAAAGTTGCCCCATCTACCAAGTGCTTGACCGAGTATCATAGCAGGTGCTAAGCAGTCCAATACTTCCATAAAGTTGACCTTTTCTTTATTGGTCAAGTGATTGAGAAATGCACCGAGCGCACCGCCGGGGATAGCGCCGAGTATACTTATACCGCCTTGTCTTATATCCCACATATTCAAAAATCCTTCCCACCATGTTCTGCTTACTGTAACGAAGGGGAAGAAATCAGATGGGTGGAAAATGACATATGCCAATCTTGCAAAAACAACAGCAAGGGGAATTACCCATAGAAATAGGGTAAGAACATAGTCTACCGATGCTTTATGGCGTTTAAACTCAAAAGTACAGAAAATAGTGGCTATAAGTATAGCCGATGTAATGATAATGCCATACCAATAAATATCGAGACCGCCAATTGTAAAAGCGATTCTATTGATGGCTAATAAGCTGTTCATCGTGTAAAAGCTCCTTTGTAATTTCTGTTGCTCCTGTCGGGCGAATGCTTACAACATAGTAGTTTTCATGACCGAAAACGCTATCAAGCACCTTACCTTGGGGGAATTGATCGTCCTTTTCGCCTAATGCTAAAACCGTTCCTGCAAAACCACCGCCGTGAACTCTTGCAGCCTTGATACCGTCTAAGCTCTTGAGAACTTCGACAGCCGAAGGAATTACCTGTGCTGAGTCTCCCGAGGGGTAACAATTTTGAAGATATGCCAAGCTACTTGCACCCGATGCGTTGATGGCATCGCAAAAGGCGTCGATATCACCGTTGAGAACGGCATCTCTTGCATTTTCCACTCTGTGGTTTTCATTATAAAAATGGATAGATCTCAAAATTGCTCTTCCGTTTACCTTAGAGCGAAGATAGGGCATATTTTCATAAAAATCCTTTTCGTCGACCTCTCTTAATACCTTTTTACCGAATTGCTTAGCAACATCGTTCATCTCAATTCTGATCTGAGCATATTGATCGGTCAAATTAGAGTGATCGCCTTCGGTATTTACGAGTATAACATTTAAAGGAAGGGAAACGGGAATACTTGTAGCTTCGGGCATACCCGACTTGAAATCTATATAGCAGATACCACCGAATGCGATAGCGCATTGATCGAGTAGACCGCAGGGCTTACCGAAATAGACAGATTCAGCATAGTGAGATGCTACCGACATCTCGATAGGATCTATGTTACCATCATTAAATAATTCGTTTAAAATTGTACAAATAAGTAATTCAAAGCTAGCGGAACTTGAAATTCCTGCACCCTTAAATACGTTAGATGTTGCACAAGCGTTAAAGCCTTTTACTGTATAACCATGATCTACATAATACTTACATACACCCTTAACGATAGCGGTACTCGAGCCTATCTCGCTATTAACTAAGCTTAAGTCGTTTAAATCTACCTTGATAATAGGATAACCGTCGGATGAAATAACGATTTTAGGCTCTTGGCTTAGACTGACTACCGCAAGAGTATCGAGATTGACGGATGCACAAAGGACCTCGCCGTTTTGGTGATCGGTATGATTACCGCAAATTTCTATTCTACCGGGAGAGGAAAAATATCTCAAGTCGTCGGCATTACCGAATAGAGATTGGTGCTTAGATCTAATGGTATTAATTCTTTTGAAAAAGTCCGAATCTGGAGTTACGGCAATTTTTTCAAAAAGCTTAGAATCTTTTGATAAATTATTTAAAATTGTACTTGCCATTTTGATAAACATCCTTTATAATATAATTGAATAAAAACGAGATTGTTTCTATTGTAGTAGAAATCAACACACATATGCGTGCCTTATTCTTTAATTGATTATATCACAAAAGCGTAGGCATTGCAACGGAAAAAGAAAAATTTAATAAAATATATATTAGAGGATTTTTTATGGAATTAATTAGTAAAGAGCTTCTTTCGGTTAAAGTATCACAGTTAGTCAGATACGGTTTAGATAAGCTTGACCTTGATGCTTTAGATGCAGTGTATGCACATAATCAGCTTATTGAATTATTTGGAATAACCGATCCCTGTGAAGTACCCGAATCTTTTGATCAAGATCTATATAAAGATTTACTTACACCTATCGCCGATTATGCATTGCATGAAGGAATGATTGACGAATTCGGTAAAGAGCGTTTCAAAACTAAGGTCATGGGGTATGTTATGCCTTCACCGTCCGTTGTTGTCGATAAATTCGACAAGCTTGTTTATTCCGAGGGTATTAGAGAAGCTACAAATTGGTTTTATAATTTCTGTATTAATAGTACCTATATTAATCAACCGTTACTTGATACTAATCTTTTTTGGAGTTATGAGGGCGAAAAGGGTAAGCTGGATATAAATGTTAACTGTGCCCGTCCCGAAAAGGATCCTAAGGAGATAGCTTTAGCTAAGGCTATGCCTCAAACCAATTATCCCAAGTGCATGCTTTGTAAGGAAAATTTAGGCTATCAAGGTAGAATTAATCATCCCGCAAGACAAACACTTAGATTTATACCTATTCCGTTAGATAGTGACGGTATTTGGTATATGCAATATTCGCCTTATAGATACTTTGATCAGCACTGCATTATGTTTGCAGGTAAGCATAAACCTATGGTATCGGGACAAGAGTGCTATGAGAGAATGGAAGAGTTGCTTGAAAATATACCTCATTATTTTGTTAGCTCCAATGCACCCCTTCCCATTGTTGGCGGTAGTATATTGAGCCATGACCACTATCAAGCAGGTTCAAAGGTAATGCCTGAGTTTAGGTCGCCCATTAAACTTCAATTTACTCATAAAGATTTCCCCGGTGTCAAGTTCTCTATACTTGACTGGTATAACTCTGTTATTAGAGTTAAGACAAAGGATAAGACCGAATTTGTCAAGGCAGTAACCTACATTAATAAGAAGTGGGAAGAGTATACCGACGAAAAATGTAATATTATTTCGCATACAGGTGAGACTCTTCATAATGCTATAACACCCGTTTTCCACCTTGAAAGAGGGGATTGTTATGCAGAATTGTTTTTAAGAAATAACCGCACGGATGAAGCGCATCCTTACGGTATCTTTCACCCGACAGAGGATATGCATTTTATCAAGAAAGAGGGCATAGGCGTTATAGAGGTAATGGGATGCTTTGTTCTCCCCGGTAGGCTTGCTAAGATATTCGATCAGATAAAGGATATTGTATACGGTAGGACTAAGATAACCAAAAAGTCTTTATCGGACGCTAATAATCCGTTAAGTCCGTATGCATCTCTTATTGTTAAGCTATTGACCGAGGTCGATAAGAATGATCCTGCTAATGTAGATAATGCAATTCACGATTTCGTATCCGATATTTGCGAAAAGGTGCTTAGATGTACTGCAGTTTTCAAGGATGACGAAGATGGTAATGAAGGATTTGTAAGATTTATGGAATTTATAGGCTGTGAAAGATATGTTGAGGCTAAAGCTCAAGATGTCGAGCCTGATCAAAATGTTCAAAAGCAACCTTGTAAGCGTCAGGAACAGACAGTTCAAGCCGATCAAGTTAATGTAAATAACCGTCAGCCTCGTCAAAATCCGCAGTATAATCCGCAATATAATCAAGGATACCCCAATCCTCAATATAACGTATACGGATATAATCAACCCTACGGACAGCCTTACGGTCAACCTAATCAACCGTATAATCAAGGATATCCTAATCCGCAATATGGTCAACCCTATGGACAGCCGTATAATCAAGGATATCAATATCAACCGCAAGGTGGATATCCGCAACAAGGTATGAATCAACAACCGCAAGGCGTATATCCGCAACAGAACATGAATCAACAACCGCAAGGTGGATATCCGCAACAAGGGTTGAATCAACAACCACAAGGCGGATATAATCAGCAACAAAAGCAGAACGGTAATTATTCGGGTAGAACATATGTTCCTAATAATCAAAATAGGAATAATGTGAATAGAAGACCTCAAAACGGTTATAATGCACGCAATAACGGATATAATCGCAATGCCTACGCTAATAATGGACAGAGTGGTTACGGATATAATCGTAATGGTTATCAGCAACGCCCGATGCAACAAAATTCAGGCTTTAATGCTGCACCTCAACAAGGATACACTCAGCAAAATTCGGCATATGGCTATACAAATGTTACTAATCAGACTAAAGAAGCTACACAGAATGTGAATACTCAAGACAAAGAAGTTGCACCAATCAAGCAAGCTCCGTCGTCTGTAGAGCCTAAGCGTGAAATAGTAATACCTCCTATAATAGGTGATGAACCCACATCGACTCCTGTTGAAGAAAAGAAGGTATATACAGTTCCTCAAACTCCTGAGGTGAATTCAGAGGAGCCACCTAAAAAGCGTCGTGGTAGACCAAGAAAAAATCCTGTTTAATATGGGCAAAAATTAAGACAATATAAAGAGACAGTTATCCCAAAAGTGGGACAACTGTCTCTTTTTTTTATGTGATTAAAATGGTATAATATCGGTGTAATTCAATTAAGGAGATTAATACTATGACCGTTATTTACATAATTTCTGCAATTTTTTGTTCTTCCCTCTTGACTATTGGTACCGTTATGTTGTATAATAAACTGAACAGGCGTTTGGCTGAGAGAAAAAAACATAGGGCAAGGACTTGTAAATGGTAGATGAACATTCTATAAAAAAAATTAGAATACTTAAGCTTTGGGAATTACTAAGAACGGAAACTGACGAGAGTTGTCCAATGGATACCGTTACTATTATGGAGAGATTAAAGAAGGAAGGGCTTCTTGTCGATCGTAAGACCTTATATAGAGATATTGATCAGTTAAATGAGTATGGTTTCGAGGTAATGTGTATTCGTTCTAATAGAAACCGTTATTTCGTATCGGATAGGTCGTTTGACGAAGCGGAGATAAGGATGCTTATCGATGCTGTATTCTCGGCTAATTTTATTACATCAAAAAAGAGCGAGCAGTTGGCGACTAAGCTTACGAGATTGGCTTGTAAAAATAGCTATTCATCACTTATGCGTAATTTGAATACGAGTGTAAGAGATAAGCACGAAAACGAGCAAATCTGGTATAATGTAGATATAATAAATACAGCTATTCAAGCAGATAAGAAGATACGATTTAAGTACTTTGATTATCATTATGACGGTAGTCGTAAGTATCGTAAGAACGGCGATTACTACGAGGTTAACCCGGTAGGGCTTATATTTAGCTACGGAAACTATTATTTTGTAGGCTTTGGCGATAAATATTCTCAAGTAGCAAATTATAGAGTTGACCGAATGGAGTGTGCCGAGGTTATCGATAAGGAGCTATTGCATCCTGCTTGGATGAAAAAGTTCGATTTATCAAAGCATAAAAATGAATCCTTTTCAATGTTTTTTGGCGAGACTGTTAAGGTTCAAATGCTCGTAGATAATTCTTTGACCGATGTTATTTTAGATAAATTCGGATATGATATAAATGCGAATCCTTACGGTGATAATCAATTTTATTTCCGTACTAAGGTACAAATTAGTCCTGTATTTTTCCAATGGCTCGTTACCTTTGGCGATAAAATAAAAATTATAGAGCCAGTCAAGGTTCGTGACGAGTATGTAGAATTTCTTAAGAAAATAGTGGATTCATATAGTAATTAAA
>CAZUET010000076.1:0-9374 GCA_964619685.1 uncultured Christensenellaceae bacterium | reverse complement strand
ATAGTTAAAGTAAGCGATCTGATCGATAGGCATAACGATAGATGAAGATTCAACAGTTTCTGCTGAATTTATCTCATTATTTCTGTCACCTGCTTTTAAATCATAAATGGTTGGCTTACCGATACCGGTAATGGTTACCGATTCACCTTGACGCTTGACCGATCCTTCATATTTACGATAACAATCTTCTGCAAATACACACTTACGCTCTAAATCTCTATTGATGCCGGCTTCCCATACCGACGGAATAAAATTACTATAAGACATCCCTCTATTTCTCCTTTCTTAAATTTTTCAATGATTTCTGTACCTTATCCCAGTTTTGCTCAATCTCCTTTGGAGTCATACCTTTTAGCTCATCTAATGTAAATAATCGGCTTTCACTTGGAGTATTCTCGGTCAAACTCCCCGGTGTAGCCTTGGCTTTGGCTAAACGAATCGCAAAATCCTGCTCTGCTTTGGCTAAAACCTTTTTCTCAATCTCGGCACACAGTGCCAAATATGATGCATATATCTCAGCCATGCTCTCATCTCCGACCTTACCCGACGCATATCCTAAAAAAAATTTATCGGTAAACAGCTCTTCGCAATTTACATCAGGATAACGCTCCAAAAAATTTTTTCGATCGTTTATAAACCAATCGCTCTTCTTGACTTCTTCATTTACATCTTCATCAAAACCTTCATTATTCAAGGCTAAATTCTCTTGATTTTTCATTTTTTCTTTCTTCATTAAACCCCCTTACCATTCTATTTTTTCATTATTGTTGACCGTAAAGCTAAAATTTCTGTCAATAAATGACTTTTCGTCTTGTGCAGTGATATGACCACACCCATTTCGTACATAATGAGCTATCGCCTTTGCCATAACCAAATCGTCGTGTTTTCCAACCGCCGCTTCCTCTCGCCCTGCTTTATTACGGATAAAGCATAGCATTTCCAATAGGATATCTTTTGATACTTCTATATTTGGATCCTCACGAAATGCCATTTTTAATCCGTTAATAATGATAGGTCTTGTAATTTGAGTGGTTTTAAATCCTATTCCGTCAATTCCGTCCGCCCTTTTATACAATTCGGGATAATCTAATGCAATAAGTTCTCTTATCGGACAAACCGAAAAGTTCACCTCCACCGCAATTAAAGCATAATTATAATATTTGCCCAAGCAGTACAGTTGCTTTGCATATAGATCCTCGTCGATCCTCTTTACTTTATATATTGCTACCGTTCTACCGTCACGAATTCGCTCCACAACAGCGGTAAAATAGTCATCACCCGATCCTGCCGTATCGCAACCGATAACATAGCTTTCGTTAATTTCGGGTCTTTCATAAATAGTGATCGCACCTGTCGAATCGTAATTTATTCTAATATCGGTTAATTGCTGACAATATTCCCCTTTTACAGCATTATAGACAAAGTCTATCTTTTCCCCCTCATCCGATATTTCACAAAGTCTTTTAATTATTTTATCCTTATCAAATACGCATTCACCCGATGCTATAAACGCTTCCTCGGGCATGCAAGGATATTCTTGTTTTATTGAATTTTTATCAAGATAGCTATTATATTTACGGATATACCAAGCAATTTGACTATCATCAAGTCCTTTTTCATTCTTTAACCAGCGGATCCTCTCTATAAGCCATGCATCATCTATTTTCGATAAATCTACATCTTCATTTCTTCGATATTCATCGCTTTTCCACCATTCAAAAAATAGATTGACACAGCTTCCGCTATCCCACAGGTCTTTAGCCTCGTTCCATCCATTCGCCGTTGTTTCATAAATAACAACTGCATTTGATGTCAGTGCTTCTCCTACGCTTTTTTGCATATCGCTGATAGACGCCTCATAAAATGCAACCTCACTAAAATGTGCAAATTCAAGCGTTCTGCTTCGTCCTGCGTCACCACCGGCGGTAGCAATACGCCAAGAGCTGTTTAGCTTATCGAAAAACAGTTCTTTTTTACTGTTATACTTTTCGTGAGGCTTTACTATATCGGGTAATGCGTTATAAACAACCTTTGCTTTGTCATTAAATATGGAATTGACATTATCCGAGCAGTCTGCAACCGTAAAACCCGAAAAGTTCTTACGAGTAATGGCGTAGCATAACTGTAATGCTGTAATTAGCGTAGTAAATCCTTGCTGTCTACCTTTTAATATAAAATATGGTCTATCCGTACCATTATTTTCAAACGCCGATAAAAATTCCTTTTGAACGGTGTTTAGAAAAAACGGTATCGATCTGCGTTTTTTGTCGACAACTGTAAAGATTGCTTCAATGAGTAACCAAGGCCTATTCTTAATTGCTGAAATAGATTCCCTATCTTTTAATATCTTTCTTGTCGCATATTCAATGAACAACCTATCTTTATCGGGATCTATCTCAAAAAGCCTCTTTCGTTTAGCAATCAACTCATCTACAAGCACTCAAAATCCTCAAAACCTGAGATGTCTTCGCTATCACCTGTTGTTGTCGAATATATGGATAATACATCTTTTATCGACAATGCCTTAGATTCTAACGAAAACTCTTGATAAAGTTTCTTGTCTTCGTCGCTCTCGATACCTTTACTTATGAGCAAGCTTAGCGTTCTTTCAACAAAGATCGCACGTTCAAGCCGTAGGCTCAACCCGATAAAAATTCCTTTTGAACGGTGTTTAGAAAAAACGGTATCGATCTGCGTTTTTTGTCGACAACTGTAAAGATTGCTTCAATGAGTAACCAAGGCCTATTCTTAATTGCTGAAATAGATTCCCTATCTTTTAATATCTTTCTTGTCGCATATTCAATGAACAACCTATCTTTATCGGGATCTATCTCAAAAAGCCTCTTTCGTTTAGCAATCAACTCATCTACAAGCACTCAAAATCCTCAAAACCTGAGATGTCTTCGCTATCACCTGTTGTTGTCGAATATATGGATAATACATCTTTTATCGACAATGCCTTAGATTCTAACGAAAACTCTTGATAAAGTTTCTTGTCTTCGTCGCTCTCGATACCTTTACTTATGAGCAAGCTTAGCGTTCTTTCAACAAAGATCGCACGTTCAAGCCGTAGGCTCAACCACTCAAGTGCAGAATTTGATACACTGACCTTATCCGGCAAGATACCACCTACTTCTCAATGCAGATCTATCCTTATTCTCGTCTAAAAAGCGGAATATTCTAATCATTAGATCGCATATCTCATCATAGTTCATTTTGTACTTTTTTACAAAACCACCAACGGTTTGGTTTGTATCGAGATAATCTCTTAATAGATCATACTCATTTCTATTGAGCTTACTCACTGCTCTGGCGTAGCGTCCCTTGACAACCATTAAAGCTTTACGGTATTCAATCTTTTTCTTATTAAGTTTATCCTTATACTCAATGTATTTTTTCCTTGCTAACAGCCTTTTAATTCTCATAAGCTGTTTATTAATATACTTGATTCTCATAAGATCATCATATACATTTGCTAAATCATTAGGTAATGCTCTTTTTGTGCTAATCATGGAATCTCTAAATTGCTTATTACGATATTCGATATATTTGATTTCCACCTTTCTCATGCATGTATAAGAGCAAAAGCAGTCCTTATTAAATTTCCATCCATATATATCTCTATCCTGCATTACAAATTCTTTACCGCATACCGGACAGATTTCTGTACCCATAAATAAATCCATTAAATCACCTCCTTGTGCTTACATCTTAAGCATTTTAAGAAACCTACCACGGTTGCATTTGCTCTATTTACCGAATAATCCCACGCCATGTCGCCGAAGCACTCGGGACACATTTCAAGCTTTAGCGAACGCTTCCTTAGGGCATCCACATAGTCCGAAAGCTTAATATTGAGTTTATCCCCCTCATCATGAGAGCCGATAAATTCTCTACAGCTAACAAGACACGCTGCGACATCTTCCTTAGACATATCGGCTACATCCTTAAATTTCACTCTTATCACCTCTCCTTATCATTTTCTTAGCGGAACGCCTTGTTCTTCTTTACGCTACTATTATATCTAAGAACTGCTTCATTGTCAATATAAAAGAACGGATTGTTCTGCTAAAATTGTAGAATTTTACTATACATTTTAAACAGTATTTTGAGTGATAAAAAAGTGACGGTCTTATATCCGCCACCTACTTAAAAACAATATTTATTATGCTTTTTGTTAATGTTTATATGTCTTTTATTTATTCATCCCTCAAGTATGCCAAGCTTTTTACATAATTCGCTAAGCTTTTCGGCATCGTCGGACAATACTTTTGTATCAGCTTTCAGCTTTAAATCGCATTCAAGTCGATTCTCTACTCCGTTAATAAATGCTTTTTTCAGCTCGTCCATTCGTTCAATAATTTCTTTACCGTCGGTATGCAATAGCTCCGTTGCATACTCTTCCCACTTTGCTTTGAATATCTCTATTCTCGATACTTCAGCCTCCCTCATTATCTCGATATCCTTTTTTACCGACCGTTCAAATTCAAGTGCCTTGATTAGTCCGTCCGACAATAGCCCTTCTTTTTCTCTAAGCCTTGATAACTCCCCTTTTAGAGAAATACTTTCTTCCTCTAATAATTTTACCCTTTCTTTTAAGGTTTCTTCTCTCGAATTTGCTTTAAGCTCAAGCGCAGATATATATTCCCGAACCTCTCTTTTATTATAACCGTTAAATTCCTTATTGAATACTTCCATATTACCTCCATAAAAAAAGCAGACTGAATACAGCCTGCTTTTTACATAATACAGGTATATTCTATAAATATTTTATCCTATATTATGACCGATTTTATGGTTAATTTTGTAATATTTTATACTTTTAATTGGATAATTTATGAACGCATGCATTGGATATTGTACGCTCAGTCTTTGCAAACAGTGCATCTCCCTTATCGTAGATATCTGCAATCTGGACTTCTTCGACCTTTCCTTTTTCGGTGGTTTCATCATCGTATTCTACAATTATTGAATCACTGTCGCTTACAGGTCCTGCATAAACAAGATCGCATAAATTCATAAATACCCTTTCACCCTTACACGGTTTATTCTTTACAAGAGGTATCTCACTTGCAAATACACGCTTGACATATCCCGATTCGGTAATATAGAGAAGATCGGAATAATCATCAATAAAGCCTGCATAAATAACGCAATCATCTTTATCTTCGACCTTCATACAGCCTGTACCTTGAGTCAATCTTCCCTTGACGATAAAGTCGCTACCGCTTGTCTTTACAACCTTACCTTTCTTACTTACAAGGAATACATTCTTATCTTCAATTTCTTGTACGCTGACAACATATTCGCTATCATCTTTAAGTTTGATCGCTTGTCCATATGTTACCTTTACATTATTAAACTCGGATAGAGATGTATATCTTACTGCACCGGTGGAAGTAAATGTCGCTACGTTACGAGTTTCATTCTCTTCGTCCGCAACTGCAAATACCTTAACGATACGCTCACTGTCGGATGCTTCTCTACAAAGCTTCTTAACGCTAACGCCTGCGTCTCTAAGCTTAGATTCCTTTAGATCGTCACAGTAAATTCTCAAATAATTACCCTTATCGGTAAAGCAATAAAGCACCATATCCGATGTAGCAGGAACAACATCCTTGACAGATGATGAGAATGTGAATGAGCTTACATCCTTACTCGACTGCGAAATACTTCTATTGGTAATATAATTGATAGTACCGTTATTTCTTAATACTAATACACCTTGACTTACCTTATTTTGAAGCTCGTTTACCTCGGTAAAGCATAATTCTGCATCGGTGGTAATGGTAGATCTACGAGGTTGACGGTACCTATTCTTAATAGTGTTAAGTTCCTTAATAACAACCTCATATTGACGCTTTTCGCTCTCTACTATAGCTTTCAACTCGGCAATTTTAACCTTAATATCGGCAATTTGCTGTTTAAGATCATTTACTTCAAGAGCGGTCAAACGGCGTAAACGCATTTCAAGTATAGCATTTGCCTGTCTTTCGGTAAGCGTGAAACGTATACGCAATGTGCTTCTTGCATCGGTAATACCGTTAGCCTTCTTGATTATTCTGATAACCTCGTCAATATTATTGATAGCAATCAATAGACCTTGTAAAATTTCTTCGGTCTCTTGTGCCTTTTTAAGCTCAAACATTGAACGATTCTTGATGACCCTACGCTGATATTCGACATAGTAATTCAGCATTTCGATCAAGCCCATCAATCTTGGTTTACCGTCGGCAATGGCTACCATGTTAAAATTGAAGTTCTTACTTAATGAGGTCTGCTTAAACATTATCTTGATAAGATCGGCAATGTCTGCACCCTTTTTAAGCTTAATAACGGCACGAATACCGTTACGGTCGGATTCGTCGACAACTTCATTTATTTGAGTATACGGTTCTTTCTTTTCATCCTTATAGTCGGAAATCTTTTTGAGAACCTCTTGTTTACTGACTTGATAGGGGAATTCGGTAAATACGATATTACGCTTATCGCCTTCACGCTCGATATGGAATTTTGCCCTTACCGTGATTTTACCCTTACCTGTTGTATATGCTTGAACTATTTCGGTAGGAATTATCTCACCGCCTGTGGGGAAATCGGGAGCAGGAATGTACTCCATAAGCTTTTCAAGGGTAATTTTCTTACGCTGTATCTTAGATTCAATCAATGCAACGGCACCGTTAATAACTTCGGTAATATTATGTGTTGGAATGTTGGTTGCAAGACCGATAGCGATACCGGATGCTCCGTTAACTAATAGGTTTGGAAATCTACCGGGTAATGTATCAGGCTCTTTAAGCGTATCGTCGAAGTTCGAAGAGAATGTAACTGTATCCTTATCGAGGTCGGCAAGCATTTCCATTGCAATAGGTGCAAGCCTTGCTTCGGTATAACGCATAGCTGCTGCTCCGTCACCGTCTGCAGAGCCGTAGTTACCTTGACCGTCTACTAAGGTGGTACCCATATTGAAGGACTGTGCAAGTCTAACAAGTGCATCATATACCGATGTATCGCCATGGGGGTGATACTTACCTAAGCACTCACCGACTATTCTTGCACACTTTTTATACGGTTTATCGGGTGTATTACCTAACTCGTTCATTGCATAAAGTATTCTTCTTTGAACAGGCTTCAAGCCGTCCTCTACTCTTGGCAATGCCCTTTCTAATATTACATACTCGGAATACGGCATCATTGCATCATGCATGACCGTTTCCATACTGCTTTCGATTATCCTTGGATTATAGTTTTGCTCATTAATTTCGCTCATAATTAGTCTTTCCTCTCGAAGTTATCAACTCTATTGAAGTTAGCGTATTTAGATATATAGTCCTTACGAAGATCTGCATCCTCACCCATAAATACGGTAAGCATTTTTTCGGCTTGTGCAACATCCTCTATATTAACTCTTGCCAAATATCTCGTTTCGGGATTCATGGTAGTTTCCCATAACTGATCGGCATTCATTTCACCTAAGCCCTTATATCTTTGAAGTCTATAATTCTTACCGAATTCTTTAAGTGCGGCATCAAGTTCCGCATCCGAATATACATACTTAACTTGATCCTTTTTCTCAATTCTATAAAGGGGTGGCATACCGATATATAAATGCCCTGCTTCGATCAACGGACGCATATATCTATAGAAGAAAGTCATTAGCAACGATCTAATATGTCCGCCGTCTTGGTCCGCATCGGCTAAGATGACTACTTTATGATATTTCAAATTATCAAGGTTAAAATCGTCACCGAAACTTGCGCCAAAGGCTGTAATTATGGTACGAATTTCGTCGTTTTCGAGAATTTTCTCAATTCTTTGCTTTTCGACATTCAATGGTTTACCTCTTAACGGTAGTATCGCTTGGGTAAATCTATCTCTGCATTGCTTAGCTGTACCGCCTGCAGAATCACCCTCAACAATGAATATCTCATTCAATTCAGGCTTTTTACCTGTAGCAGGTGCAAGCTTACCGAGCAAGGGGTTGGAATTTGCGCTTGCCTTTTGTCTTGCTTGCTCCTTAGCCTTTTTACTGGCTATTCTCGCTCTTTGAGCACTAAGTGCTTTATCTAAAATAGCATCTGCAGTTTTAGCGTTAGCCTTTTCATTAAGGAATTCGGTAAGTTTTTCATTGGTGATTTTATCAACATATGGTCTTGCAAATGACGAGCCTAACTTATCCTTTGTTTGACCTTCAAATTCGGGATTAGCTATCATCATAGATATAATGCAAACGATTCCTTCTCTAAAGTCATCACCGTTAAGAAGTATGGATCCGTCCTTTTCTCTATCCCCCTTCTTAACATGACTCTTTGCATAATCGGTCATCGCTCTTGTCAAGCCCGACTTAAAACCTACCTCATGCATTCCGCCACATGGAGTACGAACATTATTAACATAGCTTACAATGGAATCGCTATACACATCTGTATACTGGAATGCTACTCTCAATTCAACATCTTCTTCTATACTCTCAAAATAAATTGGTTTATCGTGAATGGGACGCTTTCCTTGAACAAGATATGCTATATATCCGGCGATGTTATCGGGATAATTATAAACGATTGGTTCATATGGACCATATTTGATAGGATCGACAAGTGATCTACGGTCATCAATTTTAATAGTTATACCTTTAACAAGATATGCAACCTCTTGCATTCTCGTAGAGATTATTTCAAGATCCCACTCTATAGTATCAAGAACAGTCTTATCGGGCATAAAGTGGACTAATGTACCTGTATCTTTCGAATTGTCAAGCTTCCCTTTTATCTGAAGATCGCATACAGGCACACCGCAATGCAATACGCCGGACGAATCGGTATAATTTCTAAATTTTTGATAATAAATCACTCCGTCACGCTTAGATGTGATCTCTATCCACTCGGATAATGCGGTAACAACAGATGCACCTACGCCATGTAGTCCGCCTGCGAACTTATAGTTTTCGTTATCGAATTTACCGCCTGCTCTGGACGAACAATATACAATCTCAAGACCGGATTTACCCGATTGATCGCTATACGCTGCGGGAACACCTCTACCGTTATCCTCGACGGAAAGACTGCCGTCCTCATATATAGTAAGAGTTAATGTATCACCGTGTTTATTAGCGATCTCATCAACTGCATTATCCATTAATTCCCAAATTAGATGGTGAAGTCCGAGCTTACTAGAATTGGTAACATACATACCGGGTCTTTTACGAATATGTTCAAGGTCGGTCAACTGTGAAAGACTATCGGTATTATAACTATCCACTTTTTTATCGACCGGCAACTCTAAATCATTATTTATAACTTTTTTATCCTTCGCCATTATGATTCTCCTCTACTTAAGATAATTAGATTATACACTATGATGTATACAATTACAAG
>CAZUET010000075.1:0-9427 GCA_964619685.1 uncultured Christensenellaceae bacterium | reverse complement strand
AAGGCACTATATGTAGTGATAAATCGGTAGTATTTTTACAATTTGAGTAAGAATTATATATTTTTTTTTATAAAAATGACTGATTTCGCCTAAGTATTGATTATTTATACCCCGATTGATACAATAATAAAAAAAGGTGGTTATGCAATATGAAATTAAGCGAAATTGTAAAGAAGTATAATGCAAAGCTTGTTGGAAAGGATGTAGAATTTATCGGTATTTCCATTGACAGTAGAATTGAACAAGTCGGGAAACTGTTTATCTGTCTTGAGGGTAAAAAGCACGATTCACATGATTATGCAAGAGAAGCTGTAAGAAACGGAGCTGTTGCATGTGTAACAAGCAAGCCCTTGAATATAGGTGTGCCTGAATTGATCGTGCAAGATACTCGGTTGGCTTATTCAAATATCGCATCGATTTTTTATCATGAACCGCAAAATAAATTGAAGTTAATTGCTGTGACCGGAACTAATGGTAAAACAACTACGGCATATTTATTAAAAAAGGTTTTTGATAAAGCTGGACGAAGATCTGCTTATATCGGTACGCTTTTTGTAGAATATTCGAATGTGCATGAGGAGTCCTCATTAACTACTCCCGATCCCGAGAAACTATTTAAGTTACTGTCGGATATGGTTAAACACAAAATAAAGTATGTATTTATGGAAGCAAGTGCCCATGCTCTGTATTTGAGAAAACTTGACTGTATTTGCTTCGATGTTTCAATTCTTACAAATATTTCAAGAGATCATCTCGATTATTTTGGCGAAATGAATAATTATATCAATGCAAAAAAGAGTTTGTTTTCTAACGGTAAGACTAAAATGGGCATTATCAATGTTGATGATAAAGTGGGTTTTGATATTCTTAAAAACTCTGAAATATCCACAATATCGTATGGACTCTCTAATCCTGCCGATGTATTTGCGGTAGATATTGAATATTCTAATGGCTTGCTTTTTACAGTCAATATGTATGATATCGTTTTTGAAATATCGACTTCGCTGAAAGGTTCATTTAATGTACTTAACATTTTGGCTGTTTGCGCAACTGCAGGATATTATGGTATTGAGCCGAATATTATAAAGGAAACAATTAAGAATGTCGATATTCCGGGTAGGTTTAATGTTTACGAAAATAACGGAAGGAAAGCGGTTATTGACTACGCTCATACACCTGACGGACTTAAAAAAGTGTTGATAGCAGCACTTGATCTTACCGTTGGAAATGTCATCACTGTTTTCGGATGCGGTGGAGATAGAGATACGGGGAAACGGTCTGAAATGGGGCTTGTTGCATCGGCATTAAGCGATTATGTCATAATAACTAACGATAATCCAAGGTCTGAAGACGAATTAATGATTGCAAGACAGATAGAATCGGGAATTATGGATATGGAAAGCTATGAAATAGTTCTTGATAGAGAAGAGGCGATAAAGCGTGCAATTGCCATATCTTCTATAGGTGATGTAATAGTTATTGCAGGAAAGGGTGCAGAGAAATACATGGAAATAAACGGCGAAAAAATTGCATTTAGCGATCAAGAGATCGTCAAGAAGTATTTATAATGAATTGGTTGATAATATTCATAGCATTTTTGCTATCATTTATTCTATCTTTACTTGGAATGCCATTAGTATTGGCTATAGCAAATAAGTTAAAGGTCGGGCAACCCATATTAAAATATGTAGATCAGCATAAAGGTAAGAGCGGTACTCCGACAATGGGCGGATTAGGATTTATTCTTCCGTCTACATTAGTTGCAATAGTACTAAGCAAGGGGATAAGTGTTGGTAGAATCGCCTCTATAACGGTTATTTGCTATTGTTTTCTTGGCTTTTTAGATGATTTTCTGAAGGTAAAGCGAAAAAATAATGTCGGGTTAAGTCCATTACAAAAAATAATTGGACAGGTAGGTATTGCCCTTCTTTTGTCTTATTATTGCTATAAAAACTATGCATCGAGAATGGTTTTTTTGCCATTTACCACTATTAGAGCAGATTTTGATATTTGGATAATTCCATTTGCAATATTTGTATTTTTAGCTGTAACAAATGCCGTTAATTTAACTGACGGATTGGATGGGTTAGCAACAAATACATCGGTCGTATATTTGCTGTTTTTCTTTATTATCGTCGGAATCGATGTTTACTTCGGTAAGTGCGATAGCTCACTATTGGTTTTCTGTATTTCGGTAATAGGGGGTTGTCTTGCTTTTAGTATATTTAACTCGAATCCCGCAAGAATATTTATGGGTGATACAGGATCGCTTGCACTTGGCGGAGCGGTGGCTTCGGTCGGTTGTTTTAGCGGAAATTACTTAATAATTCCTATTATTGGTATAATGTTTGTAGTGTCGTGCATATCCGTAATAATACAGGTTATAGTTTTTAAAATAAACGGTAAAAGGGTATTCAAGATGGCTCCTTTTCATCATCACCTTGAAAAAAGCGGACAAAGCGAACAACGTATTGTTGCAATATACGGAGCAATTACTGCAATTTTTGGGGCATTAGGAGTGCTTTCAAAATTATATCCGCTATAACCTCTATTGGAGGAAAATGCTTAATAATAAAAAAATACTGATAGTCGGAAACAAACTGAGCGGTACATCGGCATATATTTATGCATTAAATTCAGGTGCTAAGCCTGAATTTTACACTGAAAAAATGGTTATTGATAGGAATATGTTCGATTTTGCCGTCATCAGCCCGGGAATTTCAAAGCATTCTACTGAATACTATAAATTGAAGACAATCGGAATGCCAATACTGTCCGAGCTTGATTTTGCATACCTAAATACGCTTTTTAGATCTATATCGGTTACAGGAACGAACGGCAAGACCACAGTAGTCAATATGGTAAACGGAATGCTTGATGGTATAGGAATTAAGTCTGAAATGGTGGGTAATATAGGCATACCTTTTTCGTCCTTGACCGATGATACACTTAGAATTGCAGAGCTAAGTTCATTTATGCTTGAGCAATCCGAATATTTTAGAACTGATTATTCGTGTATTACAAATATTACCGCTGACCATTTAGAATATCATAAAACTCAAGAAAGATATAGAGAAGCAAAACTCAAACTTTTTTCATTTACAAAGAAAGGAGTTTGTTTTAATCCTGCGAATATAGAAGAAAGCTTGATTCCCAATAGACTTTCAAAAATCACTTACTCGGTTGATAAAAATGCTGATATTTATGTAGATAAAGGTCATATTTGTTTCCGTGAATGTGGAATAGCGTACAAAGCAATTGACTTGAGTAAAATACAATTATCCGGTGTACATAATATAGAAAATGCTATGTCCGCATTAGGTCTGTGTATATTATCAAATGGTTTTAATTATAATTATGCTGATTTTCTATATAAATACAAGGGTGAAAAATATCGAAATACTTTTTTAGGTATGATTGATTCAATGAAGGTCTACAACGATAGTAAAGGAACAAATGTATCATCCGTAATCGCTTCATATCGCACAATGAAAGGAAGTACGGCTTTGATTTTAGGTGGATATGATAAAGGGGAAAGCTACCGTCCATTATTTGATATTTTAAATAAAAGCGATAGAGTATTTACTCAAGGCGATAATGGAGAAAAAATAAGCGTTGAAGCAAGTCGAACAAATGTTATGAATACATACTGTAAAACGCTTGAAGAAGCAATAATCAGGGCATTAAACTCTAAATGTGATAATATACTTTTTTCTCCGGGAACATCAAGCTTTGATAGGTTTATTTCATATGTACAAAGGGGTGAATTCTTTGATGAATACATTAAAAAAATCAAGAAGAAAGCTGTCTAAGTGCGGAATAATATTATTAGCTTCAATAATATTTCTTTGCTTGTTTTCATTGCTTATGTTGTATAGTGCAAGCTATTATAGTGCGGATAAAAACTTTGCGGATAGATTCTATTTTGTGAAAAAGCAGGCAATTGCACTTATATTGGGATTAATTACAATGTCAGTATTATCTTTCGTAAATAGCGAGATAATAAAAAAAATTCGCTTACCGCTATTAATTATATCATTCGTTTTGCTGTGTATTATATTTATACCTGGGGTAGGGGTGGAAAGTTATGGTGCGAAAAGGTGGATAAATTTAGGAATTACAACTATGCAACCGTCCGAAATTGCAAAATTCGGTTTGATTATTTTTTCCGCCGGATATATGGAAGCTCGTTCGATGGAGAAAATTAAAAATTGTATTCCTATCTTGTTAATAGGAATTATAATGTGTGTTCTACTTATACTCGAACCTAATATGAGCGTAACTATCTTGATAGCAACTTTAATGATTTTGATGCTGTTCATAGGCGGAGCAAGCTATAAGCTATTTATATTTTTAATTATTCCAATGATTGCTTTGTTCATATTGTTGATAATTATAGAGCCTTATCGTCTTCAAAGACTAATGGCATTTATTGACCCATGGGCAAACCCAAAGGGTGAGGGCTACCAGCTTATTCAGTCATATTACGCATTAAGCTCCGGTGGTTTTTTCGGGGTAGGATTGTTTCACAGTAGACAAAAGTATATGTTTTTACCGTTTGCGGAATCTGATTTTATTTTTTCTATAGTTGGAGAAGAGCTTGGATTTATTGGTTCAGTTTTTATTATTGGGCTATATATTTTAATAGTATTTATGGGGATAAGCATATCCAAAAGAGCCAATGATAGGTTCGATGCATTATTATCGTTTGGCATAAGTATGATAATAGCAATACAGTCGGGGCTTAATTTAGCAGTAGTTAGTGGAGTTATTCCGCCCACAGGAATTCCGTTACCGTTTATGAGCTATGGTGGTAGCTCATTGGTATGTTTTCTATCGAGCATAGGTATATTATTATCTATCGATAGGAAAACAAGTATTGGAAATATAGAAATAGATAAAAAAGCAAGGAAGGGAAAGAAATATGCCTGATAGTCTATTAGTGAAGGGAAAAACAAAAATATGCGGAGAGACTACGGTTCAAGGAAGTAAAAATACTGCTTTACCGCTAATTGCTTCTGCTATTGCATTAGGTGAGAAGAGGGTATTGGAAAATATACCGAGAATAACAGATGTAATAGATTTATTAGAGATCTTTTCATGCTTCGGTGTTAAATATTCTTTTATCGGCAATAGACTTGAAATAGATAGCACATTTTTATTCGAACCGACCATAAAGGACGAAAAAATAATAAACGAAAAATCAAAAAAGATTAGATCGTCTATGTATTTGATCGGTGCGTTATTAGTTCGTCTAAAGCACATATTTTTACCCAAACCGGGTGGTTGTCAGCTTGGATTAAGAGCATTAGATATTCACTTTGCCACGATCGAAGGATTAGGTGGAAATGTGGTTGAGAGAGATGATTATTACGAGTTATTCATAGACGGAATAGGATGTAGCGATATAAACTTTAGATATCCTTCTTTTGGTGCAACCGTTAATGCTATATTATTATCCTGCTTTACAGATAGAACTGTCATGATCGAAAATGTTGCATTAGAGCCTGAAATCGATAGTGTGATAGAATACTTAAATAAATCGGGAAGAAATATAGAACGTATAAGAAAAAATATATTAATAAGACCGTCCGAATTGAATAGAAATATAATTTATTATAATAAATCTGATAGGATTATAGTAGGTGATTTACTTCTATCAACCGCAGCGACATGTGGAGAAATCGTGATAAATGGGGTAAATTCGGTCGATAATAAAGCTTTAATAAGAAAATTAACAAAAAAGTCTTGCAATTTATATATAAAAAATGATAAAATAATGTATAATCCAAAAGAATGTCTGGACGGTTATATAAATACACAGCCATTTCCGGGGTTTGCTACCGATTTACAAGCACAATTTGGTTGTAGTGCGGTTGCATCAGGTGGATATGCAGTGATAAATGAAACCGTATTTGACAGCCGATATAGGTATGCCCAAGAGTTATCCAAACTTGGTGCAAAGGTAAAAATTATAGGTAATAAGCTCATTCTTTCGAAAAGCAGGCTTCATTCCTCCGAAATCGATATACCCGATCTTAGGGGCGGTGCAGGACTGATAATTTCGGCAATGAGTATTAACGGATATACTAAGATAAATAACCTTCATATTATCGAAAGAGGATATGAGGATATTGTAAAAATGTACAACAGTTTAGGCGGAGAGTTATTAAGGACGGATGAAAGGTAATGCAAGAATAATCGTATTCGTTGGAATCGTTTTATTCATTATAATGATTATTCTATTAAATATGACGGTATTTACCGTTACGGAAGTCACTGTACTGAATAAGGTCGAGTCGCAACTGATCGACGAGCAATCGATTATTTCAAGCTCCGATATTCATATCGGCAGTAATATTTTTGCTATATCTGAAAAGAAATCTAAGGAGCTGATAGAGGTATCGCATCCGTATTTGATGGTAGAGGATATAGAGAGATTTTTCCCCAATAAGGTAGTAATTCATGTATCTGTCAGAATTCCGTATATGGCAATAAAGCTATCCGGTACCGATGCATACGCAGTTGTAGACGGATCGCTCAAAATTCTCGATATAATAGATGTCACTAATTCCATTTATGCTACATGTACTAAGGTGTACGGTATAGAGGTAGAGAGTGCGATCAAGGGTAATAAGCTAAGTGTAGAGAATACATATAATGCAAAACTTGGTACTATAGCGAGCGTAGCCGAAAAAGAAAGTCTTGATGGTATTGCATTTTTGAATTTCTTTGAATCGATCACTTTTGAAAATGACGGAGACATAGTTGATGTAAAGCTTAGAAGCGGTGTTACGATATGTCTAAAAGGAAGCTCCTATTATGAAGAGAAATTCCGTTATGCGTTAGCTGCATATAGGCTATATGGCGAAAAATCGCCCAAGAGAACATGCGGATATATATATCATAATTTCCAAGTTGATTCACCCGAGAATGCTTGGGATTGGTCGGAAGAGTATCCATATAAGGATAGCAATGAATAATTGTTTACATTCTTGAGAAAAAAGACTATTATATACTATAGTGAGGAAACGATATGGGCTTTAGAGATAAGGAAAGTGCAGTACTCGATATTGGGTCAGGAAATATGACATTGATGGTTGCCACAAAGACTATGGGGGACTATTGTCGTGTCACTTTCGATCACCGTGTACCGTATGAAGGACTCCGAAACGGTGAATTCGTTAGTAATGATAGTGCAAGGAATGCTGTAAAACGCCTATTTCAGCGTTTGAAGGAAAAGCATGGCAAAATCAAAAAGCTATATGTCGGAATTCCTGCTGAGTTTTCTGTGTGTCGAGTTATAAACTCTAAGCTTGATAGAATTAAACATAAAAAAGTTGAGCAGGTAGATATTGATACAGTTGTCAATTCGTCTAACCCGTTTAACGGTGATCATGACAGGCAATTGATTAGTGCAGATCCTATTTACTTTAATATTGATGACGATGATGAAAAATATATTGATCCGTTAGGTAAGATTACTCAAGGCTTAGAGGCAAGAGTTTCATATATCGCCTGTCAAAGAAGCATTATAGAACTTCTTAAGGATATTATCAAAGAAAACGGTGTGAATGATATTGTGTTCTTATCATCACCAAGGGCCGAGATATTAGGTCTATTTAATACATCAGCCAGAGATTTAGGCGTTGTTCTTGTTGATTGCGGATATAAGAGTACATCGCTGATAGTCAATTCATGTGACGGAATAGAATACCTATTTAGCTTTTCTGTCGGTAGATATAATATCGCCGATTGGATATCTCAAGGTTTGGGAATATCTATCGACGATGCAGAGGAATTGCTTGAAAAGGTTGATCTATCATTTATGCCCAATGATGAAACATATTCAGTTAATTCAAACGGTGTTCTTAAGACATTTCTTTGTAAGGAAGTAAAGGAAATGACCGTTGAGTGTATAAGAATAGTTTGTTCATATATTAATAAGTGTTTCGCTTCGATCACCGATTCCAGAATCAAAAATAAAGAAATCTATCTAACGGGAAGCGGACTTGATTTTAGAGGTATTGAATCTTGTATGGCAAATTGGATAGGTAAACCGATAAGTAGAGTTTATCCCACCTTTGAATCGAACTATAAAAAGGCGTCGTATTCAAGAGTAATGGGATTGGTATATAGTGCGATTAAATAGCTTAGGGAGGCAAAAATTATGTACGATATTGAAGATTTTGTTGTAGAGGAATCGTTTGGAAATAGTAAGTCTAATGTTTGTAATATAATGTTAGTCGGTGTAGGTGGTGCAGGCTGTAATTCCATCACAAGATTGATGCATTCGGATGTTACGAGTGCAGAGTTTGTTGCTGTAAATACCGATGCGCAGACATTGCTAAGTATAAAGAATCGAGCTTTGCAGGATAGACCGACTATGAAGGTCAAACTTTTACAGATAGGTAAGGTCTTGACTAAAGGACAGGGTGCAGGTGCATTGCCCGATGTCGGTAAGAATGCTGCTATTGAAAGCACAGAAGAGATAAAGCAAATGTTATCAAATGTTCAACTTCTTTTCTTGACTGCCGGTATGGGCGGTGGTACAGGAACAGGCGCATCTCCCGTAATAGCTAAGATTGCTAAGGAAATGGGTATTCTTGTCATTGCAATAGTTTTCAAGCCGTTTGGCTTTGAGGGTATTGTAAGAAATAACTATGCTGATCAAGGAATTAGAGAGCTTCGTAAGTTTGCGGACAGCCTTGTTATTATTCCTAATGATAAGCTTGATAACGAGCATATTTTAGAGGGCTACCAAAGAGGCGATGATATTATTCGTAAAGCACTTAAGGGTATTGGTGAGCTTATCGCTAAGCCGTGTATTATTAACCTTGACTATGCAGATGTTTGTAAGGTAATCCGTAATAAGGGATTGGCTCATATCGGTATTGGTAAGGGCGAGGGTGAAGCAAGTGCTATGAAGGCTGTTAGAGCAGCTGTTAAAAATAGTATCACCGATACAAATATCCAGCATGCAACAAGTATGATTATTAGCTATTCATCCGGTATCGACTTCAATAAAAACGAGATAGAAAATGCGACCAATCTTGTAAGTGAGTTGATGTGTCCTAATTCCGAGATAATTTTCGGTTTAGATCTTGATCCGTCATTGGGCGAACAAGTCAATGTAATTATCGTAGCTACAGGATTCGGTAATTCTCAAGATCAATTGAAGCAACAGCTTCAGGCTCAAGCAGAAAGACAAGAGGATGCATATGAAAGCACGATGAGAACTGCACCTAATTCAAATGATTCCGAAGGAAGAATAGGTGTTGACAGCGAATTCGTACCGTCCTTTATGTCTAAGCTTAAGAGTTAATTATAATTTAGTATTTCATGCTCTCGAATTATTTCGAGAGCTTTTTTTATGACAAAATAGTAATTGATACGGCATATGTTACCATTTTATATTGAATAAAAT
>CAZUET010000074.1:0-9441 GCA_964619685.1 uncultured Christensenellaceae bacterium | reverse complement strand
GGACGCATTAAGGTTGGAATAATTAGTTATTACCGCCATGAATTGCCTTTGGCTTGAATTAAACAAGTGGACAATGGTAAAAAAAGGCAATTCAATTCATGGAGCGAAGCGAGAAATCATGATGCGACAGCATCAAATCAAGACACGAAGTGTCAATTCATTCATCAAAGGAGATCAGAATGAAAGAAAATGTTCTTGTTGATTTATCAAAGCAATTTGCGGTTTATGTCGTAAATCTTTGCACTAATATTAAGGAAAACCGCAAAAGTAATGTGCTAATAAATCAGGTTTTGCGTAGTGGAACAAGTATTGGTGCAAACATTCACGAAGCAAACTATGCAGCAAGCAAGGCTGATTTTATTAATAAGTTTCAAATTGCACTTAAAGAATGCTACGAAACTGATTATTGGCTCGGTCTATTTAAAGATACGCATATGATTACTGATGACGATTATAATGATATGTATGCAAAGTGTAGTAAAATTCGTAAATTACTCATCGCATCTATCACCACCGCAAAGGGAACTGATTAGCGACACAGGCTATTCCTTGTTTATTAACAATGAATTGCGTCTGAGGACGCATTAAGGTTGGAATAATTAGTTATTACCGCCATGAATTGCCTTTGGCATGAATTAAACAAGTGGACAATGGTAAAAAAAGGCAATTCAATTCATGGAGCGAAGCGAGAAATCATGATGCGACAGCATCAAATCAAGACACGAAGTGTCAATTCATTCATCAAAGTATGATTGTCTCCGCCAAGAATTGCCTTTGGCATGATTGCACAAAAGCGCATGAATTGACCTTAGGTCATGAATTGCGTCTGCGGACGCATTATGGTTGGAAGAGTCAAATCACATTATTATTAAAACGCATATAAAGAGCTAATAAAAATAGCTCTACTATATACATAAGGAGGATTCTGTTAGGATGATACAAATTGTGGAAGTAAAGAGTAAGAAACAAATCAGGGAATTTGTTAATTTTCCTTTGAGATTATATAAGGGTAATCCATATTTTGTTCCACCCCTTTATGGAGATGAATTAGAAATTTTTAAACCCGATAATAAGTATTCAGATCAATCCGAATCGATATGTTATCTTGCTATCAAGGAAGGCAAAACGGTCGGTAGAATTCAAGGTATTTTGCAAAGGGTGAGTAATGAAAAATGGAATCAAAAGCGCGTAAGATTTAACCGTTTTGATTCAATAAATGATCAAGAAATAGCCAATGCATTGTTTAAAGCAGTTGAAGATTGGGGAAGAACTAAGGGAATGAATGAGATAGTCGGTCCTTTGGGATATTCCGATCTTGATAGAGAGGGCTTATTGATCGAAGGTTTTGATCAAATTGCGACTTTTGAAGAGCAGTATAACTATGATTACTATCCCACATTGGTAGAAAATGCCGGCTATGGTAAGGAAGTTGATTGGTTAGAAGGCAAATTGACAGCCCCCGAAAAGGTTGATGAGAGAATTGAAAACATATCCAACCACATGATGGAAAAATATGGTTTAAGACTTGGCATGGCTAAAACGCCAAGAGAGTTTGTAAAAAAATGGGGCGAGGGATTTTTCACCGTTCTCGATGAAACCTACGATGCAATTTATCAATCTGTGCCGATCAGCGACAGACTGAAACGAGATCTTATTAATAGCTTTTCATTGATTCTAAATGTTAAGTATGCAACGGTTATTTTAGATAAGGATGATAGAATTGTAGGATTCGGCATAGGCTTTCCGTCGATTGGTAAAGCACTCCAAAAGAGTGGCGGAAGATTGACTCCGTGTGCTATAGTTCGCTTGCTTAAATCGATCCGTAAACCAAAGGTATTGGATTTAGCATTGATAGGTATCATTCCGGAATATAGAAATAAAGCTATTGCGACATCCATTATCAGCGAAATGCTTAAAATGCTAAGGCGAGGCGAAGTAGAATATGCCGAAACCAATTTGAATTTAGAAACTAATATGAATATACTAAATCTTTGGAAATCATTCGATAGAGTTCAGCATAAGCGTAGAAGAAGCTATGTCAAGACTCTTGACAATATTACTGAGTAGTAGTATATTCATTAACCGCATTTTCTTGTTTTTAACTTTAAGAAAGTGCGGTTTTTTTATACAAAAGTGTATTATCTTCTATGTAATGTGGTGACTTGTTGACTTTTAGTATGATGGATGATACAATTAATCAAAATAATATGAGGTATAATTAATGTATCTAAAGACCACGCAAAAATATTTTGCAATAAGGAATAAATTTAGTATAATCAACGATAAGGAAGAACAGATAATTTTCGCTGAGGATCATTTCAAGCTCCGCCGAAATTGTACCGCATGTCTCCCAAGCGGATCATTCCTTTTTGAACTGCAAAATAAGACATTCTCGTGGTTTGGAAAATTTTTTATCAAGGACGAGCTTGGTAATGAAATAGGGGAACTATATGGAAGACCTCATAAACCGTTTATTCAAAAGTGGTACCTCGATTATGAAGGTAAAAAATATATATTGAGAAGTGGGGGTTATCATTGTAAGATATATAATTGCAATGATAACTGGAAGTACGATAAAGTAGTAGACCTAATAGGAACCATAACTAAATGCGCCAAAATTCGTGATACCTACGAAATGAATTTTGAAGAAGATCGTCTATCGATATACACCGCCTCATTATGTATGTTGTGGATGGATTTCCGTTTCCATTACCATCAGCACTAAGGCTTATCTTGCATACTGAGATTCACGCTTGTTCGCCTGTTATACTGTTTCCGTTCTGTTGAACTGAGTATTTTATTGATCGAACTGCATTTTCGTCAGCCTGTTATACTGAGCTTTTTCTGTCTTGTCATACTGAGCGTAGCGTAAGCAAAGTCGAAATTTGAGCAAAGCGAAAATCAAATTATGTAACAATTTGGTATTTTGCGGACGAATGAACGGACGGAAAGTCTTGCAGTATCTTAGACGGCAACGAAAAGCCTCATTTATTATTTGAATTTATTTCCAACTTATTATACCACATTCTTTTCGTTCAATATGACAGAGGAAGGAAAACTTCGCACTGATTATTATCAATTAACAATTATAATCTATGCAAATTCTATCCGAAACGACCGAATGCACGATTGCCTTAATTGCTATATGTAACGGATCTGTTTGATACGCCTTTTCGCATTCAGCATTATCAAAAACGGTATACAAAACGAGATCGAATTCTCCACCGTTTACATTTCTACCGACCTCAGCTTCGATCAAGCCATCAACTTTACCTAATAGGCTCTTAAATCTATTATTTAAGTCGTTTGCAATTTCATCAATACGATTTCTATCAATAAGTTTCCAAAAAATGATATGTTTTAACATTTTTATATACCTCACAATTTTTTTAATTATTATGTATATGTTTAATAGCCATTGATCATGCTTTTTTGCTACAGCTAAAGCATTACCCTTTAGCCAGTATTGTTACTGTGAATTCAAGAGTGCAGTCTATGGATAGGTCGGTGACATTATTTAGATATTCCTTTGGTGTTTTATAGAAGTATGGAGTCATTTTAATAACTGAATTTAAATATTCTCCGTTAAGCGTTATTTTATCACTCACTATCGATTGCTTAATTATGCGGAAGCCATCGGGAATTGCTTTTTCTTCATTATAGTAAGCTTTTGGGTATATCACTTGTTTTAATTCTATAAGGTGATTTTTGGAAGGTGTTATTTTGATAAGATAACCATTTTCCTTTAAAACTCTTATAGCCTCTTTACTATCTAAAGGAGCAAAGCAGTTGATTATAATGTCTACACTTTTGCTTTTTAGTGGAATATTTGCAACGCTACCGACAAAATAACTTGTTTTTTTATCCCTTTTAGATGCATGATTGATTGCAAATTTAGATATATCAATGCCATATGTCGAGAAATTATTCGAATTAATCGCTCTTGTTAGGCTTCCGTCGCCTGCACCAAGGTCGAGAACGGTTTGGGGATGATATGCATCTAAAATAGTTTTTAACTCTTGTACGAGAGAAGCATAGTAACCGTTATTCATAACAATTGCACGAGCATCAATCATATCCTTATTATCACCGGGATTTGCAGTGGCTTTATGTATCAAAAGATTAACGTATCCACTTGAGGATATGTCATAACAATGATGATTTTCACAAGCTAAAGAATTGCCTTCTCTATTTAATTCTTTTTTACATTTTGGACAAATAAGTAAACCCATTGTTGACCATTCCTTTTACGAGCTTGTTAAAGTATACCACGCAAAGAGTGGATAAGTCAAGACTGAAGCACTTTCTCATTTTTCATTAAGGTTGATTGTCTAAAATTAATACTTTCATTTAATTTTTGGCGTTTACAATTTGACTGAAAAACGATATAATATAAGTATCAATAATTTAGGAGTATATATGAATACATTGATATCAGCATTATCATCCGATACTGTATTGGCAATAGTTGTTACATGTTTGGTTTTAATCGGATTGGTAGTATTTATAGTGTTATCGATATTGCAAAAGAAGAATAAGCTTACAGGTAATACGGCGTCACACATGAGCCGTATCAATGGTAGACTATCGAGCTTTGGTGAAATGGTTCGATTAAAAATGATAGAAAACCCTGTCAAAGGAGAGGTTGCTTTATATTGGACGGTCGTAGTATTAGAGGTTGCGGGGGCATCTCTTTATTTGGTTTGTGAGATATTGAATAAAACCTATTCACTGAATTTCCTAAAGATGATAGTGTATTTGGCTTTTATCATTTTTATGATAGTATTTCATATTAGATATGCACCCAATGTTCCATATTATTACGAATATGATCCAATGCTATTCAGCTATTCGGTGTTGGCACTATTCTTTGCATTTATTGATTTTGTTACGGGATTAGTAAACGGAAGTGTTATATTCAGTTTGCTTTACTTCGTAGGTAATTTACTGTTTTTCGGTATAATATTTATCACAAGATTTTCAAAGGACGAATTTAAGCCGAGAAGCTTACTGGTGTATTTAGGGGCAATAATTATTGGAATAACCGATATAATCAACTTCTGTATATATGCATCATCTAATCCTTTAGTATTGATAATGACATTGATAAGGACTCTTGCAAGTTTAGCTCTAAATGTATTATTGTTGTATTTCTATGATGATTTCGACTTTATAAAGAAGCTATTTCGCAAATAAACATAAAAAATAGACAATGATTTGTATTTCATTGTCTATTTTTTTTAAACATTGTATTCTTTAAAGTATTCCTTGAACCGCCCACTCAATAAGGCTAACGCCATAGCCAACGATTATACCGGTAGCAAACATCGTTCCAATAACAACAAGGTTTTCTTTGATATTCTTAACATTCTTTAGAAGAACGAATAATCCCAAGCCTGCATTTACGCACAAACCGCCTACGCATGCACCGAACGAGATTCCGTTCAATAAATAAAGATCACTGATTATAACTGATGAAGCACAATTTGGAATAAAACCGATAATTACGCTTAAAAGTGGTGCAAGGAATTTGTTAGTTGATAGGAATGACATTATAGCTTCTTCTGAAACGAAGTAGATAAGCGTTCCGAATGCCATATTGATTATGAATATATAGAGTAGAATTTTTAGACTGTGTACTAATGGATGCTCTATATGATGATGGAAAAACTCTTTATCGAATTTGAATTTTTTATCGTTTTCATGGTCTAAATAAGGCTCTTCATCGTGATTATCTTCTACATGTTCATGTTCATGCTCGTGTTCATGTTCGTGTTCATGCTCATGTTCATGTTCGTGTTCATGCTCATGATAATCAATGGTATGACCGCAACAACCTATATGAGCAATTTCTTCGCAATGGCAATCAACTTGATGATCCACCGTTTCCTTGATTTGTTTGCGGAATATAAAATCGAGTAGATACGCTACAGCTAAACCGACTATAAACTTGATTCCTATCAGTGGCAACACCATTAGCATTTTTTTTGGTTCATTTACGCTTGATAGGAAAATGGGAATAGCCTCATCGCTTGTCGCAATAAACACACCAACTAAAGTACCTATGGTTATATGTTTTTTGTGGTATAGATCGGCAGCCAAAACGCTGAATCCGCATTGAGGAATCAAGCCAAATGAAACCCCGACTAACGGCGACCATTTATGCGAACGCTCTAACGCTCTCGCAAGCTTTGGCTCCAAAAAAGACAGGGCTATATAAACAACGAACAAAAACGCAAAAACGATTACGCTGTCCTTTAGTGCATCTAAAAATACTTCCAGCATAGTTTCTCTCTTTATTATATAATAAAAATAGTATAATCTATTACCCCAAAAAAGTCAATTTAATTAATATTGATAACTATGATGTTTTATTAATGAACTAGTTCACTTCACTACTTACTTTTACATTTCACTTAAAAATGTACTTACTTACAGGACACGCACCGTCCGCCGTCATACAGAGCGAAGCGTAAGCGAAGTCGAAATTTGAGCGTAGTGAAAATCAAATTGTGCAACAATTCGGTATCTTGCGAACGGCATCCGCATTTAAAACCATTAAGTAATGCATCTAAAAAACATATATAATATCAAATAATTCTCCTAACCATGTTTAAAAGACTGTACAAATTTTAAAAATGTGGTATAATTAATATTGCGATAATAATTCGTAATTTATATTATAGTGAGGCATAAAAATGGTTAAAGTTGACCTTATTTCCGGATTTTTAGGAGCCGGTAAAACAACGCTTATCAAAAAAATGTTTGAATCTAATATATCCAAAGAACAAGTTGTTATTATAGAGAACGAATTTGGCGAGATTGGTATTGACGGAACATTCCTTAAAGAAGCAGGTGTTCAAATTAGGGAGATTAATTCCGGTTGTATTTGCTGTTCGTTGGTTGGCGATTTTGAGACATCCATTAAGGAAGTTATCAATAAGTTCAATCCCGATAGAATAATTATCGAGCCGTCAGGTGTTGGTAAGCTTTCCGATATTGTAAAGGCAATAATGAAGGTTGATGCACCGTTGGAGTTAAATATCGTTGTAACGGTAGTTGACGGCGGTAAATGTAAAATGTATATCAAGAATTTTGGTGAATTCTATATCGATCAAGTCAAAGAGGCTCACAATATAGTTATTTCTAAGACCGATAAGCTTAGCGAAGAAAAGGTGCAAATTGCACTTGAGCAGATCAAGGAGATTAATCCTAATTGTTCAGTTATTACTACACCTATTATTGAGTTAGACGGCGAAAAACTTGTAGAAACACTTGAGGGTGGATCTGATCTTGGTTCATTTATCGAGAATCTTAAACTTGATCATGAACATCATCATGACGAGGATGAAGAGGAATGCTGTTGCCACCATCACCACCATGAAGAAGATGGTGAAGAAGATGAATTACACCATCATCATCACCACCACGATGACGACGATGATGACGATGACGAACACGAGCATCATCACGAATGTTGTCATCATGACCATGATCACGACGACGATGAGGAAGAACATGAATGCTGTCACCACCATCACCATGATCATGACGAAGACCACCATCACCATCACGAGGGACACCATCATGCGGACGAAGTATTCTCAAGCTGGGGTACCGAAACGGTTAAGAGCTACTCTAAGGCAGAGCTATCCTCGATACTTGACAAGCTTTGCGGTGACGAATTTGGTGTAATTTTGCGTTCAAAGGGTGTAGTTAAGGCTTCTGATGCTAACGAGTGGTATTATTTCGACCTTGTATACGGCGATTATGATATCCGTTTAGGTGCTCCCGATGTTATCGGTAAAGTATGTGTTATCGGTTCAAAAATTGACGAGCAAGCAATACAAAAGTTATTTTAGTGTTTGAATTATGGAAGAAACCTTTAAAGTAATAGCAGTCAACGGTATATTAGAAGCAGGTAAAACTCATTTTTTGAATGAGGCACTTGCGGAAAACCTATTTATTGATCCGGAAGCATGCGGAATCATTCTTCAATGTGAAGAAGGACTTGAGGAATATGACGAGAGTGTTCTTCGTGATAACCATACCGTTGTTGAAAATTTTGAGGATAAGGAAGATTTCTTATTAAGAGCGGAAAAGGTGGTTCGTGATAGAAATCCGGATGTTGTATATATCGAAGAGAACGCAATGTGGGATGATTTTACACTTCCCGAGTGCTTTGAGGTGGTTCAAACGCTTACTGTTATAGATGCGACTACATTTAGGACATATTTTAACAATATGCGTCAAAAATTTGTTGATATATTGACCCCAAGTAATGTAGTGATTATGTTTAACTGTGTAGACGAGAAGGAAACTACTACCTTTAAACGCAATATGAAGCTCATCAATAGAGATCTTGAATTTTTGTATTTTGATCCGTCCGGTAATCAATTCAGTTTAGCAGACGATCTTCCTTATTCGTTAGAGGGCGACAAGATAGTAATAGACGATGAAAGCTATGGTATATGGTTTATAGATTGTATGGACTACCCTGATAGATATAACCAAAAGAAGGTGGTATTTACTGCTCAGATAGAGAACCATCCAAAATTGCCCAAAAACTTTTTCTTAGCAGGTCGAAAATGCATGACTTGCTGTGCAAACGACATTCAAGAGTTTTACACAATTTGCGATAACAATCTTGCAAAGGTCAAGGTCAAGAGCGGTGATTGGGTAAGTATATACGGAACTATTCTTTATAGACAAGGAGCAAACGGTGAAGCAATGCCCTTTGTGCGTATAGGCTATGTAGAGCCTGTTGCGCCACCCGATAATGAGGTTATAGGATTGTCATAATCTAAATGCATTTTTGGTGAAATCGAAGGTGCATTTACTTAATGAAGCTGTCCTTGACTGTAAGAATGGACAATAAAATAAGAATTATTTAAAAAAAATTCGAGTTCATTTTGAAACGGAATTAAAGAGTGCATATCCAATAAAGGTTATTATTAACAATAAACGGTATGTATAATAAAGGAAAAACAAAGCATATTCGCCGTTAATTCGGCGAAATATGTGCCATTAGCCCAGTTGGATAGAGCGTCAGACTCCGACTCTGAAGGTCAACGGTTCGAATCCGTTATGGCACACCATAATCGTTACAGAGCAACACACTCTGTAGCGATTTTTTGATGTTTTTAATAATCGTTATCCCCACCAATAGACTAAGTTATACTTATTCCCGTCCTGAATATTACTTTCATCGTCCTCTGTTATAGCGAGCATACTGAATTGAGCTTAGCGAAAATCAAGTTGTGCAACAATTTTGTATTTTGCGGACGGTTGAAATGACATTTGATACTTCATTGCTTTATTCCACCATTCTACAGCACGTTTAACTTTACTTTTTTTGTTCATCGTATTATTTTTTGCAAAAATTGGATAAAAATATTATCCGCATTCTATTGCAGTTTTAACTAAAAAAATATATAATAT
>CAZUET010000073.1:0-9446 GCA_964619685.1 uncultured Christensenellaceae bacterium | reverse complement strand
CAATAGTATTAATATCGACTACATTACTCGTAGCCTGCGATAAAGAGGTCGTATATGTATACATTCAAACCTCGGGCGATGATGTAACAGGCGACGGAAACGGTAGCGGAAACAGTAGCGGCGGTTCGACGAACTTGGATGACGGTTCTACATATAATCTTACCGTATGGTGTGCTGAAGAGGATGTGGAAATGATAGAAGAGATGCTTGACACATACA
The DNA here is from genome assembly GCA_964619685.1 of uncultured Christensenellaceae bacterium. Classification (GTDB taxonomy): domain Bacteria; phylum Bacillota; class Clostridia; order Christensenellales; family CAG-1252; genus RUG14300. The sequence goes on along the minus strand of CAZUET010000073.1, from coordinate 9,227 downwards.
AGGCACTTCACAGTAAAAACTATTACAACTTCAAGGTTGAAAAGGTTGGAGAGGATGTAGTAAGTTCAAGCGTAACTCGTGATGTCAATGCGGCAGGCGATATATTCTCGTTTGCAAATGACCAGCTCGGTATTTTACTCAATCAAAATGCCTTATATCAGATTCCAAATGCGTACAAGAGTCAGATCGAAAATCAAATAGATGTTGCAAGCACATCATGTAAGAGCGACGGTAAATATTATGCAATTCCTTATTCTTACGAAAACACATTTTTGTATTACAATAAATCTAAGGTAAGCGAAAGCGATGTAAGGAGCATGGAAACGCTATTATCCAAATCCATTCCCGGTGTGGAAAATAATTTAGCTATAGATATGGCTGATAGTTATTATACTACAATGTTCTTATATACCGCAGGCGTTGAAGTCTTTGGACCACAAGGAATAGATTCCGAGAGCATTGACTTAGCTAATGATAAGGCAGTAAAGGCATGTAATTATATACAATGGTTAGGTAAACAAGATAAACTCAAGAGCATAGTTAAGGCAGACCAACCTGCTGCATTGAAGCAAGGCACTGTTGCTGCAATGATATCCGGACCTCACATGATCTCCCAATTCAAGGAAGCCTTAGGCGATAATTTCGGTGTAGCAATGCTCCCAACCATTAAGCTTGACGGTAAGGATACCCAATTAGTAAGCTTCTCGGGCGTAAAAATGTATGGCATTTCCAATAAGCCTAACAACATCCGTAGTGCAAAGGACACATTAGAATCGTGTAGAGTAGCAGCATTCCTTGCTAACGGTGACAATCAGTCGATAAGACTTGAACAAAGAGAATTCTGTCCCACTCAAGAAGATCTATTCGATGAAGCAATAGGAAGCGGAATTCCTACCGTAGAGGTAGTTGTTAATCAAAGCGGTTACAGTAACCTTAAGCCGGGTTTATCAAGAATGAGTGCTTACTGGACTCCTATGGCAAACTTCTTACAAGGCGTATACACACTCAGCAAAAACGAATCTGTATGGCTCAGCGAGCTTGAAGCAATAGAAAAGAAGATATTAGAATCCTAATTTGGGGGAGTAAGTATGAGCGAATTTTTCACTAAATTATCTACGAGCCTAAGAGAGTTTTTTCTAAGGCTTCTTGAGGGACTTAAAGCATTCTTTATCAAGCTAAAGGATAAGACTGTCGAGTTCTTTAAGAATCTCCCCGAAAATCTCAAAAAGCTTGCTGTGAAAATTGGTCGAGCCATTCGTGATTGGTTCGTAAAATATATCACATATTTTAAAAAAGGTGACCTTGGTGTCAAATTATCCTTCCTATTTATGGGATCTGGTGCATTTGCTCACGGTCAAATTGCCAAGGGTATAGCATATCTCGGAATCGAGCTATTGTTCATATTTTATATGATATTCAATGGTGCGGGAGCGTTAGTCGGCTTCTTCTCGTTAGGAACGGAGTTTCCATATACGGTAACCGATATTATTACGGGTGAGCGTATACCAATGGACGGTGACAACTCCATGCTGTGCTTATTGTACGGCGTAGTTGCGTTTATGGTAATTGCAGCGTTTATAGTGGTTTATTTCATGAATATACGCAGTGCATACGCTAATTATCAGGATTCCGTGGTGGGTAAGACGCCGGCATCCTTTAAGGATGACTTAAAAGAGTTATTCGATAATAAGTTTTATATCGTTTTATTGACGGTATCTCTAATAGGTGTAATTATTTTCACCGTATTACCGTTGATATTCATGGTGCTTATAGCGTTTACAAACTTTGACCGTACGCACTCGGCAACTACTGGCTTCGATTGGGTAGGATTTAAAAACTTCGGTCAGCTGGTAGGAAGTACAGGCTTAGCATCCACCTTCTTCCCTGTATTGGGTTGGACCCTTATTTGGGCAGTATGTGCAACCTTCCTTAACTACTTCTTAGGTGTCGCACTTGCATTGCTTATCAATAAAAAGGATATCAAGGGACAAAAGGTATGGCGTACCTTCTTTGTATTGACTATAGCAATACCTCAATTCGTATCGTTGCTATTGATGCGTACATTGTTAGGCGAATACGGACCGTTAATGAATCTAATAGTATCGGCAGGCGGTGACAGAATTAATGTCTTTGGCGATACCAACCTTGCAAGATTAGTAGTAATTATTGTCAACCTTTGGGTAGGTGTGCCTTACAGTATGCTTATCACTTCGGGTATTTTGATGAATATTCCTGCTGACCTTTACGAATCGGCAAGAATAGACGGTGCAGGTAAGCTGACCATGTTTAGGAAGATAACACTTCCATACATAATGTTCGTTACAGGGCCTTACCTTATCACGCAGTTTATCGGTAATATCAATAACTTCAATGTTATCTACCTACTTACAGGTGGCGGACCATTCGGTGTATATAGCGAATCGGCAGGCGGTACATCTCTATTGGTAACCTGGTTATATTCGGTTACGAGCGACCAACAAAACTATAAACTGGCATCGTGCTTAGGTATATTGAGCTTTGTGGTATCGTCGTTGGTATCGTTGATAACCTATCGCCATTCATCGGCATCTAAGAATGAGGAGGACTTCCAATAATGAACGCAGTAGAAAAGAAGAAAAACTCGAGCATGAAAACAAGGAAGACCATAAGCAGAACAACTGCCTATACCGTCCTCACAATATTATCTATTATATGGATAATACCGCTGATATGGTTGATAATACAATCTTTTGCAGGACCTGAAGGAACTTATAAGAGTGAGAACTTATTCCCTACGTCTTATAGTTTTTACTGGTATAAAGCATTATTTTCCCAATCGAATTACGGACACTGGTATTTAAACACCCTATTGATAGCGTTTGTGTGCTTGTTCCTATCCACATTCTTTACGATAGCAATGGCATACGTAATGAGCAGATTCCGTTTTAAGTCACGTAAAATGATATCATCACTTGCAATGATACTCGGTATGTTCCCCGGCTTTATGTCAATGGCGGCTATATATCACATATTCTCGTCTGTAGATCTTGCAGGCGGTAATGCAACAACAGCAGGCTTGATATTTGCACTTATTTTGGTATATTCGGGCTCTGCCGGCTTGAATTACTATGTATCTAAGGGATTTTTCGATACAGTATCGAAGTCGCTTGACGAGGCTGCAAGAATAGACGGAGCGACCAGTGCTCAAATATTTGCGAAGATAATCTTACCGTTATCAAAGCCTATCATAGTATATACTGCATTGATGAGCTTCTTAGGACCTTGGGGTGACTTCATTTTCTCAAGTTACCTATTAGGAACAAAGGAAGAAGCATGGACGGTAGCTGTAGGCTTATACAATATGCTTTCCGATGCAAACATTTCGACTCAGTACAACATGTTTATGGCGGGTGCCGTATTGATCGCAGTACCTATCACCATACTCTTCCTGTGCCTACAAAAATACTTTGTAGAAGGTATCACAGGCGGTGCAGTCAAGGGTTAAGGAGAAAATATGAAAAGAAAATTATTAGCATTAATAATGGTTGTAATAATGGTCGTATTGTTATTGCCGATGAGCGTTATATCGTCCTCGGCAGACAATAACGGTAAGGTCATTGTTCACTTTTACAACGGCGATAACGAATATACATACAGTGAATGGAATGGTCAATCAGATGTAAGATGGGGCTCCTATTACTGGATCGATTCGGGTAAGGTAGTTGAGAGTGGTACATCCTCGTCAAGTCAGGAATTGGATTATGACTTTTCACGAGAGGTGAACGGAGTAGTTAATAACGGTAGAATATTTAGAATTGAGCTTAATGCAATAGAGACTGCAGCTGTAAAGCAGGGTAAGAAGCTTGGCTTGATAATGGTTAGATCGTATACCGATAACCTCGGATATTTGACACCTTATTGGTATGGTAACGCAGGTAAGGATCTATCGTCCGACCGTTATCTATCCATTGAATTTGATTCAAATAACGAATACCATGTATGGATAATAGCAGGCGATAAAACAAACTACACATCTCTTGAAGAGGCTAAATCGGCATTTGAAAGGGTGCAGTCTGCGAAGTTTGACGATTTTAACAATTTGTTGATACAGACCACAAAGGCTATCACCAAGAATACCGTAATTCAGTTATACAAGGACACCGACCTATCTAATGGGTTGGGTGGAGAATTATATAAGGACAATCTTCATGTAAGCACCCTTTCTGCGGATGGCTTGACCGGTACCATATCGGGACTTAATATGGAAAACGATTTTGACTGGAATGCCGATTATCAAGTATATATCAAAGAAGTCTCCGCATTCCGTACAAGCTGTATCAAGACAAGGTTGTATTTGTCCGATAAATTCCAAAAGGAATGTGTTCCGTCAAGCGATATTGAATTAGGTGCAATCTATTCAAAGGACAGTACAACATTTAGGTTATGGGCACCTGTATCAACCAATGTCAAGGTCAATCTCTATAAGTCGGGTAATGAATTAAGCACCACGCTATATAGTCCGGCTATAGATATGATTAAAGGCGAAAAGGGCGTATGGGAGATTCGTGTTGACGGAGACTTAAACGGTGTTTACTATACATATACCAACTATGTAGAGGGCGATGTTAAGGAAGTTGTTGATGTCTATGCAAATGCAGTAGGCGTTAACGGCAACAGGGGTATGGTATGCGATCTCGATTCCACCGATCCCGATGGCTGGGATAAGGATCTTGAGAACGCAGTTAAGCTTAGAGAGAATAATTCGCCCAATGCGGTCATTTGGGAGATTCATGTTAGAGATTTTTCCATCGCTGCGGATAACGGTATCACCTATAAGGGTAAGTATCTTGCATTCACCGAACAAGACACCCATGTTAAGGGCGACGATACAATAAAGACAGGTATCGGCTATCTCAAGGATCTCGGCGTTAATTATGTGCATCTAAACCCCGTATACGATTTTGCAACGGTAGACGAGGAGTATAACAATAACACCGACTACAAGACTAAGCAAAACTGGGGATACGATCCAAAGAATTACAATGTTCCCGAGGGAAGCTATGCGACCAATGCCGAAGACGGCGAGGTCAGAATAAACGAATTTAAGCAAATGGTTCAAGCTCTTCACGACGCTGGTATAGGCGTAATAATGGATGTTGTATATAATCACACTTATACATCGGATAGTTATTTTGAGCAGACGGTACCCGGTTATTACTATCGTCAAGCATTGAGTGATGCTACCGGTTCATTCGGTAAGAAGGCATGGACAACCAATTCATTAGGCTTGTATAATCTTTCGGACGGTGCAGGCTGTAGTAACGAAACTGCATCGGAAAGGGCAATGTACCGTAAATATATGATAGACTCCGTTGTTTACTGGGCAGACGAATACCATATAGACGGCTTCCGTTTCGACCTTATGGCTATCCATGATGTCGATACGATGAACCAAATAAGATATGCGTTGAATGAGCTTCCGGGCGGTGAGAACATACTTATGTACGGAGAGCCTTGGTCGGGTGGTTTATTAGGACTCGAAGACGGGATTAGTGCAAATGCAGACAACCTATATTTATTAGATAGCGGTATCAAGGCATTCAATGACCGTATGAGAAACGGTATCAGAGGTTCTAACGATCCGTCCTCGGGATATGTACAGGGTAACACTTCGACATATACCCTTAATCAGGTAATGGCAGGTATTAATGGCTTATTCCTTAACTATAACGGTAACGGCTGTATATCTGAGGATGCGTCACACACCATTACATATAGCACTGCACACGATAACTATACATTATGGGATCAGCTTATATCCACCACGGTAGGCGATAAGAGTCCTACGGTATTTAGCGAATATAATAGCGTTATCGAAAAGAAAAATATGATGGCTGCGACCTTAGTTTTGACATCAAAGGGGACATCGTTCATCTTAGCAGGAGAGGAGATAGCAAGGACTAAATACGGTAATCATAATAGCTACAATGCTCAAGATAAGATAAATGCGATCGACTATTATAGACAGGAAGATTTCTCTAAGCTGTATAACTGGTATAAGGGACTTATCGAGTTAAGAACGAAGAGATTTGTTTCCATGTCGGCAGGAACCAAGCAAGCAACGGTCACTGACCATAAAAATGGCTGTATTTCATACACATATACGAGAGAAAATAAAAAAGATGAGTATAAAAATTTAAAAATTCTATTGAATCCTTCCTCGGAATGTGTTACAATAGATATAAGTGGGAGTTGGACATATATCGCCGACGGCGTTTCGTTTGACTTTGATTCAACAAAAACTGTAACAAATACAATTACTTTACCGGCATATGGTTCGGTAATTCTTGTACAAAAATAGGAGGAGACTATGGCAAGTCTAAGTTTAAAACACATCTATAAAGTTTACGACGGCAATGTAAAAGCGGTAAACGATTTCAACATGGATATCGATGATAAAGAATTCATCGTTTTTGTCGGTCCGTCAGGATGCGGTAAGTCCACCACATTGAGAATGATCGCAGGACTTGAAGAGATTACTGCGGGTGAATTGATGATAGGTGACGAGGTAGTCAATGATGTCGAGCCTAAGGATAGAAATATCGCAATGGTTTTCCAAAACTATGCATTGTATCCCCACATGACAGTTAGAGAAAATCTCGAGTTCTCTCTCAAACTTAAAAAGTTACCTAAAGACGAGATAGATCGTAAGGTAACCGAAGCTGCAGAAATTTTGGATATCACTCAATATCTTGATCGTAAGCCACGTGCATTGTCCGGTGGTCAAAGACAGCGTGTATCGTTAGGTCGTGCTATCGTGCGCTCTCCTAAGGTATTCTTACTAGACGAGCCTCTATCTAACTTGGACGCTAAGTTGCGTGCTCAGATGCGTACCGAGATTAGTAAGCTTCACGATAAGCTCCAAACTACATTTATCTATGTTACCCACGACCAGGTAGAAGCTATGACTATGGGTACCAGAATCGTAGTTATGAAGCTCGGTTATGTTCAACAGATCGACACTCCTCAAAATCTATACAAATATCCTTGTAATGTATTCGTAGCAGGATTTATCGGTACTCCTCAAATGAACTTCTTCAATGCTAAGCTTAAGAAGGTTGCAGATAATGTTCTTATCACATTCGCTAATAATAGAGAGATAGTAGTACCTGCTAAGACATTCTTGAAGGCTAAATCTAAGTACTTTGACGGTAACACTGAGGTTATCATGGGTATCCGTCCCGAGGATCTACATGTAGATGCTCAATATGTAGAGGAACATCCTAATCAAACCATTAGTCTTAATATTGGTTTAGTTGAGGACTTAGGTAGCGAAAAGCAATTATTCTGCGAGTTAGATCCCGAAAATGAAAATAGCAGTATCACCGACGCATCTAAGAGATTGGTTGTTAAAGCAGATCCGAGACTATTCTTCGAGAAGGGTGCTGATATAAAGATTGCATTCGATGCAGATAGAATTCACTTATTCGATGCTGAGAGCGAGCAAACCATCTTACCGAGAATTCCCGAGAATAACGAGCTTAAAGGTTCTGTATCGGGCGGTAAACTCAAGGTATTAGGTTCTGAGATATGCCTACCTGAGGCAATAAGCCTATCCGACGGTGAATATGATGTTATCGTTCCAAGCGATGCTATTATATTTGATGCTATTAAATCTGCTCCTGTAGATTATTCAGAACTCGAGCAAGTAGAATATGAACCTAAGTTTGAGGCTAAGCGTTATCCTGTATGTGCTCAAAGCAAATTTAATTCGTTGCTCCCAATAGATAACGGTCAATTGATCAGTGCTAAGGTTGTTAATAAGGAGATTATCAATAAGCAAGTTCTTCTTGAGTTATCCGTTAACGGTAATGTACTATTTGCAGTAGCTCCTGCCGATTGTGATGTTGATAATGTAAATATTTCTATCGACCTCAAGAAGGTTGTGTTCGCTAAGAATGATCAAATAGCTGTTAGTCCATTAGTTGATAGAAACGTGCTTTCTGCTCATCTCGTTGGCGAAAAGGCAGGTAAGAAACTATATAACTTCTTACTTAATGTAGAAGGCACCTACTTCCCTGCAACAAAAGAAGTTAGCGATAAGCTTATCACTGCTGCAGGTAGAAAGGTATTCGATATCAATCTATCCGTAGATTTCTCACCTTACGGTGTTCAAGTAGTATCTGACGGTCTACCCTGTAAGGTCAAGGGCATCTTGGATTACGGTATTGAATCCTTTGCAGTTCTCGATGTAAACGGTAAAGAAATCAATATGCATATACCCCAAGACACTGCTATCAGCGTTGGTGACGATATAACGGTTGCTATCAATCCATTCGCATTAGGTATCGTAGATAGCGATAGAGATATTCGAGTTATCTAATTAGAATTAAGGTATTTACGAGCGGAACGGTATCGTTCCGCTCATCTTTTTTAGAGGTGAATATGAACTTAAAAAAAGATAATTGGACGGTAGCTGACGGAAGGTCATTTGTGGAGTATCTAAAAACGCTAAGCAATCCCGATAAAATACCGTTTGCCCGTAAAGTAATCAATTCTTCTAAAGAAATGCTCGGTATAATGACGCCGATATTAAGGGATATTGCCAAAGAGATAGCTAAGGGTGATTTTATGAGCTTTCTCGATCTATCACTTGATGACTATTACGAGAATAGTATCATAAACGGTATCCTCATATGTAAGATAAAAAATATGGATGAATTGTTGCCGAGATTGACATCTTATGCACATTTAGCCGATTGTTGGGCGGAGATAGATCTTATCAAACTGCCTATAAAAAAGGATAATGCACGATGCATTCTTGATTATGCTATATCTTGTACAAGGGATGATTTTCCTTTTGTTAGGCGTTTAGGCGTGATATTGTTGTTCGGCTTTATCAAGGAAGAATATTTCGATATAATAATTGATACAGTGAAATCTCTTAAGGGTGATACCGAATATTATGTCAATATGGCGGTTGCGTGGCTCATGTGTGAATTGGTCATCAAATTGCCCCAAAAAACGGTGCATGCGGTAAATTCCGATAATTTGAATACCTTTACACTTCATAAGACCGTTTCTAAATGTTACGATAGCTTTAGAGTATCTCGAGAAACGGTTGCAGAGTTAAAAAAACGGCTGTAATGTTATTTTTTGATTAATAAAGGTCAGAAAGCGACTGTGTAAGGCTATCCAATGTTGACAAAAAATTGAATTTAGTATATTATAAATATATGAAAAAGCGG
>CAZUET010000072.1:0-9583 GCA_964619685.1 uncultured Christensenellaceae bacterium | reverse complement strand
ATTATATACATATGGATTTGTATTACAGCCCACGGTAATTGATATAAGCCCAAGAGCCATTAACAATACAGTAATCAATTTTTTCTTCATATAGCTCCATACAATACTGTTTTAGAATTTGAGAAGCAGTTCACCTACAGTATCCATAATAATTATATCAAATTACATAACAAAATAATAGTATTTTTTTTAATTCTTTAAAATATTCAGTTAACCGTCTTTGTAATTCAAAATTAAAATAGGGTATTGATATAATAAAGCAATAACAATATCATAAAAACACAAGCGTTGCACTACAGCTGTAATCTTATTTTTGGATGGTGAAACATTCCAAGAAATAATATATTTACCAAGAAGGAAATAGTCGATACCTCACTTAGAATAGTGAAGGTAAGAGGTATAAGGCTTGCAAGAGAAGAAAAGGAGCTTTTTAAGTTGTTGTTTATGCGTAAAAGGGTAGATTTTAATGTATACGACATATCCGATGAAACGGAAATGCTTGTAGGTATCATTTGTAAGCACAGGTTACAGCTTTATTTGCGGTGTAAATATGCCCATATCGTCATTTAGCGACGGACTACAAAAGGTAATAGCATGCCGTCCCGGTACATACGGCACTTCGCTGATTCGCAACCAGGCAATGCAAGGAACATTAAACGAGTTTCAAGCCAGTAGCGTACCAGCAGAAGAAATTGAAAAAATCAAAGATTCCCTCGATTGCAACCTTTACTTCTTCGGTAACAATGTATCGCACTTAGGAATGTACTTAGTATTAATTATTACCATAGTAGTCCTTTTAGGTGTGTATGTACTAATTAATGTACTAAAAGCCAAACGCCCGACCAAGTAGCATAAACCGAAACATATTATATTATAAAGTCAAAAGACCTATCCTTAAAATTGGATTGATCTTTTTTTATTGATTAATCTACTGTCAAGATGCATGAGAGAGTCCACATGACAAGAATTCTTAAGATATGTATTAAATAAAGTGAGCCAAAAGCAATAAACTAACATCACAATAAAACAAAAGGAGACCCGCATTATCGAGTCTCCACGCATCCCCCTTTTTTTATCTTATCTTAATACAGCTATCAAGGAAATACTAATAATACTCACTAACAGTTCGTCCAAAACTCATTCCTGTATAGCAGTCACAACTTGTAAACCAACTCTTAGTGTCATGTGGTTTTGCGGTAAAACTGCCAAAGTTGTTAACATTAGTAAACTTGGGTTGGTCGTTTTTGTATATTTGTGCAACAATTGCCCCACAAATTGCAAAACCGTTTTTATCTGTTCCAATAGCAGTCAGAATACCATTATTTATACAATCGCTTATAGAACCACCTCTTGCATATGCTGCAATTCCACCAACAGCCGATGCATACCTATCGCAGTAGATGTTAATATTATTTATACAGTTAAATATTTCAGCCATACTTGCGATTCCACATATTCCTCCAAAATGAGCCTCTCCTTTTATGTATTTGGAAAATGCCAAGGTTCCATTTACAACTACATTGGCTATTTTACCGCTACATTTGCCTGCCACTACGCCATGAAATGCTCTTACATCATTATCCGCTTCACCGCTCGCAATACCAATTAAAACATTTTCAAATACGAGATTCATAACAACACCACCGGATTTAATGTAACCAAATAACCCATAATAACTGTAGTCGTTTACTACATTTATTCTGTCTGATCGTTTTAGATTTAAAATCTTATAGTTTTGACCGTCCAGAACCCCGCTAAATCCTTCATTTAGGTAATATCCACCAAAAGGTTGCCATTGCGCTATACCACCAAGATCTATATCGTTCATCAAGAGATACTTACCAGATAAATTGTCATTAATTTTCGTAAATTCCTCTGTGGTTGAGATATAAGTATAACCAGCATATGCGTCAGCGTTATCCCAGTATGCACATACTTTTATAGATTCCGCATCTGTTTCTTCAACCAACACGCCTATAGACACACCGTTTTCATCAGTTAGTTGCTTTCCATCTTCTGCAAACCATCCAATAAATTTATAGTATTTATTAGACGCCGGAACATCAAGAACATAATCAAAGCCATTCTCCGCCGTTCCATATTCGTTAATTAATCCCTCAACGGGAACTCGAAGAAAAGTATCGTTGAGATCATATACCATAGCAACAGTTTTTATTTTTACATATTTTGCTCTAAGTATTATTGTTTCTTCTGTGTAGAGCCATTCTATTATAAAGTTACCATTTTTATCTGTTACCTGAACACCATCTTCTGTAAACCAACCCAAAAACTCATAATCATCCATTTTAGCAGGTGGTATAAAGCCTTCTAGTTCACCATATGTTGTTTCAACCGTAATAGTAGATAAATCGTCTTTAATGATATAGTCGCCTGCATCTAATATGATATTGTATATTATTGTTTCCCAGTGTGGATATAGTGTTATTGTATCTTCAATATATGTAGAATACGTCAAGCTTTGTCCGTCCTCATTTACTATCTGATTTCCATCTATCTCTGCATCATATAATCCCAAGAAACGATATCCTTCTTTTTCAGGAGGACTTATCCAAAATTGTCTTGAGAATACACAGTCGGTTTCATATTTTTCACCATCTATATAATACTCTATAGTGCTTACTCCAAAAAACCATTGCGGATAATATAGGAACAAAACAAAAGCTATACACGCAAGCAATAATATAACTGAAAATGTAATCAAAAATATTTTTGCGCCCTTTTTGTTCTTTGCTTTTTTTTCTTTTACCTTAGTTGAACAGTCCTCACAAACTTTTGCATCTCTATGAATATAATTGCTTTTGCATTTAGGACATAACTTAAAAATACCCTGATCTATGGCGTACTGAATCTGAAGTGTTGACAAGCTCCTTTTATATTTTTCAATATCACTAAGATCCTTTTTATCCGCAGCGGTTTCACTAAGGCGGTCGATCAACCCGGGAATACGATCATTCCATTTTTGAAAATTATAAGAAAAGATCTTAATAAATAAATATTGCAATACAGGATCATACTCACTTTCGTCTGGATAGTCCTTTTTTAACTGATATAATAAGTCCAGGCTCTTTTTAATATTATTATCTATTTGAACAGCACCGCACTTTGGACATATATATTCTATACCATTACTCAAAGTGGATCTAACCTTTAATTTCTTTATGGGTGTATGATTACGACAAGAACATCTTATCGGCTCATATGGACTATCTATTGCTCGTTCGATATCATCACTCACACAACGCCTTGCTGTTTTATATTCTGCGGTAAAATCTTTACCAATACGATCCATATCGCTATAATCGCATCTATTGCATGTCCAGATTGCACCATTTCTTGTAATTTGTTTATTCATAGTGCTACCGCACTTAGGACATTTTCTTGCACCTACTTCTTCAAGATTTTTGTCATTATATATCATAACATCTCCTCATAATTGATTATAGATGAACATTCCTTTCAGCAATCAATATACTGATAGACTTTAATGCACCTTCCGCCACTTCCTGTGAATCACTCTTCTTCTTATGAAGCTCAATTTTTATATCATCCAAGGAGTTTTTGATTTTTGTATCATAATCAATTACTTTCTTGTTAGATGATGGTTTTAAGTATTTGATTTTTTGTTGCAATTCTCTAAATTCCTCGCAGTCATAAATAGCAATCAATACGTCAACAGCTTTTTGATTTCTGTCAATTTGATCCCTATCTTCAATAACAAGCTTATCATTACTCCTTTTTCTCTTAAAACACATATTATTTCCTCCTAATAGTATTTCTTAGCACAATGTTTTCCTTCTACAAATTCTCTAACAACTTCGCAAGGAATTGCAAAATTCATATTCTCCCCGTCTACTCGTTTGCAAGTATTTACACCTATAACGGAACCATATGCATCGAACAATGGACCGCCAGAATTACCCGGGTTTATTGCACTATCCGTCATTATATATTCTCCGTCAAAGTGATTTTTATCACTAATAATTCCCCTTGTTATGCTGATACCTTCACCAAGAGCATTTCCAATTGCATAAGAGGTTTCTCCGTTGTTAATAGTTGCTCTATTACGGAATTCAAATATGGGCACATTTGACGGAATAGATTCAAGCATGATCAAGGCAAGATCGATGCCATGTCCTGAACCGGCTTTATCATCACCCAACATTAGCACACGTGCTCTTGTTCTAAAACTACCAATTGATGCAACGATATTATTGGAAGCTTCACCTGTCCTTTCATCTGCAACGACATGAGTATTTGTTAACGCAAGTCTATTTTTTCTATCTATTATAAAACCACTTCCGCTTGAACCCGACGATCCGAAATAAACACTAAGAGAAATAATGCCGTTAATCACCTTATTATATAAAACTTCTCCACTTAACTCTTTGCGTGTACTACTATTTGCACTCGAACGGCTATTAATAAGTTGTTCCATTTTTAGTTCATGATCCATTTCGTCCTTGCGTTGCGCCCTTGCATATTCTGCTCTATACTTTTCTTTTTCCCATTCACGGTCCTCTTGTCTTTCAATTTCCTTGATATACTTAGAATAAAGAGGATCGAGGATTTTTTGAGATTCTATCCGCTGAACATTTTCTTCTTCTATTATTTCCGCACCTTTTAGTACGAATCCATCGATTATAAAGTCGATTACTAATAGGCCATAATCTTTGATAAATTTTTCATTCAAAACCTTGCCTACCGTATCAGCAATCCTTTTCTTGTTGGAAACCAAAGCATCATAGCGGATATTGTTATATTCCACAGCATACAAAAATATATCGACCAATTCATTTGAAATAGTATTAGAAAAACGAGTTTTAAACGATTCAATATCAAATGCTGTCTCTACACCAACAATTTTGCGGAAGAATAGTTCCGGATTATGTACTGATAAACCAAGTGAGCCATGCATTCCAACCTCAAGCATGCGAGTCGTTTCTTTATCCCTTAACGGAATATCTGTTGCTGCCCACTTAATAAGCACGGATGTATCTTTTGGGAAATAGATAACCTCAGCTTTTCCACCAAAATTTCTCCAGTTTTTATAATCCTTTCTATCTAAAAACACCGGTTTAGTTCCGCTTTGTAAATATTGACAAGCAAAATTGTTTTTAATAAGAAGTGCTTCATGCGTAATTGGAACCTCAATCAGAGCACTTGCGTTTGGAATTACGATGGATTGTCGTATAAAAAGTGTTTCATTATTGTTACCAATGCTACTTGGCGAAAAGCGAATTATGTGTTTCAAGATGACCTCCTATAAATGTAAAAGATTATGTTCAAACTAACAATTAAGTCAAACATATCATCCTAATTATAGTCCAGTCCAATGGACTTGTCAAGATGTATTTATTCAAATTATGTATAATTTTTATAAGGAGCAGTTATTATGGATATTTTTTCAGTCAGATTAAATTTATTAATTGAAGAGAATAAAATAACAAAATACAAGCTTGCAAAAGACATAAAATGTAGCAAGCAAAGCGTTTGCAATTGGTGTGACGGTGTTAGTGAACCTAAGATTACATACCTAAAAATCTTGGCAGAGTATTTTGATGTATCCTCAGATTATCTAATTGGATTAAGTGATCAATAGATTCGTAATGATTTAATCACAAGTATTGCTATATAATGAATCACAAAAGAGAACGCCTTTTGTGTTTTTTTTATAATGATAGGAAAATAATGTTCTATAACATTATTCAATAGTTATGTCAAATAGACACATTCGTTGCCGTCCAAGATACTGCAAGGAGTAGCCTTGCACTGTTTGAGCCGTTCGACTTCGTGTTTCATTCTCCGCTCAGTATGACAGGACAGAAAACAGTATGACAACGTACGAGAAAAGCATTGCAGTACCAAAGGGCATTCTAAGCGGAACGAGATTTGTAGTTGACCCGTTAGGTCAACACCGCATATATTAGAATCTTACTCCTTATTAAAAAAAGTGGGGGCGATCACTGGTCGCCCCCCCTATAAAAAATTGTGGTTAGATTGTAATTATGAATTGTTAAGCTAAATGTTTTTTAACAAGGATAGCCGTCAAAAAGACACCAAAATGTTACACAATTTGATTCTCGTTATGCTCTAATTTCGGAATGCTGATTTTATAAATATAGTAACAAAGCGACTTTCGCTTTTTGGTGCTATACTACCAGTTCTTTTTCTCCTTACGGTGATCTTTATTGTGTTTGCGTGCTTCTACCATTTCGGCAAACCACTCAACCATTTTAGGATCGGTGTGTGAAAAGAATGAGCTTTGACATTTATCGAGTTTTGAAATCCTTTCCATATCTTTCGAAGAAAGCTCAAAATCAAATACATTGAAGTTCTCGATCATTCTTTCCTTATGAACCGATTTCGGAATAACAATTATACCACGCTGTATTGACCAACGAAGCATGACCTGTGCCGAACTTTTACCATACTGCTTACCTATATCAACAAGTGTTTCGTCGGTAAATAATCCGTTTCTCCCCTCGCCAAACGGTGCCCACGCTTCGTGACATACTCCATATTTCTGCATCCATTTATTTGCTTCGATCTGCTGGTTATGTGGATGCGTTTCCACTTGATTGACCATGGGCTTTATTCGTGCGAAACTACATATATCTACCAATCTATCGGGATAAAAATTTGATACACCTATCGCTTTTATTACGCCCGATGTATATAGATCCTCTAATGCCCTCCACGCACCATAGATATCCGAAAACGGTTGATGCAAAAGCACAAGATCAATATAATTTGTTTGGAGTTTGTGCAACGAATCGATTATGGAGCCTTGCGTTTCCTCGTATCCATAATGCTCAACCCATACCTTGGTTGTAATGAAAAGCTCCTCACGGGGAATCCCCGACTTCACAATAGCATTACCAACCTCTTCTTCGTTAAAATAGCTTTGTGCGGTATCAATATGTCTATATCCAACACTAAGTGCGTCAAGCACACAACGCTCACATTCATCCTTTGAAACCTGATATACGCCGTAGCCTAATTGAGGCATACGAACACCATTAGCAAGAGTGATGTATTTCATACAATAGTCTCCTTTTTGGTTTTTTATATCTACAGTATAACACAATGAATAAATTACTTTCAATAAGTTTACATTAATTCAAGTCTGTGATATAGTATATTCGCTCGATAAAAACTCATCGGGATAAATATACTTATAGGATAAAGGCAATAGATATGCCAAGGTATAAAATATGATTACCGCCATAGTGATCTGCGTAATTACTTGCGCATTGATGATTACTCTAATACTGGTAAAACCATCTATCAAAATTGGTAAAATTACCATAGATACATACTGGATAGCCGCACTAGTCGGTGCTGTTGCCCTTCTCTTATCATTTCAATTCGATATAAAGGCAATAGGGCAGGAGCTAATCGCTGATTCGGCGATCAACCCTTTAAAAATCCTCGTTCTTTTCATTTCAATGACCGTGCTATCGATCTTTCTCGACGAGTTGGGCTTCTTCTCATATTTGGCATCGGTTACCCTAAAAAAGGCTAAAACAAGTCAATTTAAGCTATTTCTCTATCTGTACTTGATAGTATCGATCTTGACTGTTTTTACATCCAACGATGTAATAATCCTTTCATTTACTCCGTTTATATGCTATTTTGCCAAAAATGCTAAAATCAATCCTATGCCATACCTTGCCGCCGAATTTGTTGCTGCAAATACTTGGAGCATGGCTCTCGTTATCGGCAACCCTACAAACATTTACCTTGCTACCGCTACAGGTATAAGCTTTTTAGAGTACACCAAGGTTATGCTTTTGCCTACAATCGTAGCAGGTTTTGTATCATTTGGAATGCTATTCTTAGTATTTCGTAAAAAGCTAATGGGCAAGATCGAGGGAGAGGCTGAGGAGGTTGCAGTCAAAGATAAGGTGAATTTAATAATCGGTATCGTTCATCTCGGTGCTTGCACTATACTACTTGCAATCAGCTCGTATATAGGCTTAGAAATGTGGATCGTTTCATTGATCGCTGTTATTAGTCTGTTTGTTTCGGTAAGTATCGCATCCATTATTCGCAAACAAAAGCCAAAGGAATTGCTGTGCTGTATCCGCCGTGCACCTTGGCAAATGGTTCCGTTCGTTCTATCTATGTTTGTATTGATATTGGGATTAACTCAAAAGGGCGTTACCGAAAAAATTGCCACCTTCCTTCCTACCGGGAATGCGACGGTATTTTCATATGGGGCAACATCATTTTTAACTGCCAATATCATTAACAATATTCCTATGAGCGTCTTATTCTGTTCTATCGCTCAGTCTATCCCGACGCAAAACGTATATTCCGCAGTATATGCAAGTATCGTCGGCTCCAACGTAGGTGCTATTTTTACACCCATCGGTGCTCTTGCCGGTATAATGTGGTCATCGATTCTCAATGAACACGGATATAAATTTGGCTACAAAAACTTCCTATTTATAGGAATAACCATAGGCATTCCCACATTATTAGCGACATTGGGAGTATTATTTTTGATGGTATAGTAAATAATGTGCTTTACCTATAAAAACGAGCGGAGAAAACTGCACTATGCAACATTCTCCGCTTTTATTTACTTACTACGTAATGATACTTCTTTTCGTGGATACATCCGCAAGATACCAAACTGTTTCACAATTTAGTTTTCGCTTCGCTCAAATTTCGACTTCGCTAATGTTTCGTCCAGTATGACAGCGGACTTGATATATCCATACAATTTTGAATACACTGCAGTATCATAAGTCATACTGAGCGAAAAAGAGACAAGCTACATCGGTATCTGATTCATGTTAAAAGAGATAAATCAAGTTGCTAAATATGGTTATGAATAGTAGGTATATTGCAAAGGGAATTCGAGCGTGAGACCAACCTTTTAGCATGACCTTAATAGATAAAAAGCCTGCTAATAGTGCAGTTACAAAGGCTGACGATAACATTATCCAATCGACAGTGGCGAAATTTAACTCGCCGAGCTCCAACGCAGTTCCGCCGATTATTACAGGTATAGACATTAAAAAAGACAACTCCGCAGATTCGTCCTCAAAATAGTTTAGTGCCGTCATACACGATATTGTAGTTCCGCTGCGTGATAATCCCGGAATAACAGCTAATCCTTGACTGATTCCGACTACAAATGCTGAGATCTTGCGATTTAGTTTTATTCTTGTGGGCTTAGCTGTCAATAAAAGAATCGCAGTTAATAGAAAGCCTACCGATAGATATTTACCCAACAAAACGTCCTCAAAATACATTTTAAATATAATTCCGATAATGGCAGTCGGTATGCTTGCTATTACTATCCACTGCGTTTTTTCTCCAAAAGGATGCCTGAGCATATCGAACACAGGCTTACGTAATACGACCAATACCGCTATAAGTGTGGATACGTGTAAAAATAGGTTCACAGCAACCGACGGAGGGGCAACTCCCAGCTTCTCAAACAATAACAGGTGTCCACTCGACGACACGGGTAAAAACTCGGTCAACCCTTGCACTAAGCCTAATGCAAATCCTTTAAGTATTCTAATTAATATATCCATATTCAAAT
>CAZUET010000071.1:0-9604 GCA_964619685.1 uncultured Christensenellaceae bacterium | reverse complement strand
GCATATGTATAGGGATAATTATTATCCCTTTCTACTCGGTCAGACCACTACCGCCTGTGTTTCCCTCGTCGGTAGCTGCGTTTTCGAGTTCGTTATCCTTAAAGTCGAAAGCTCCGTCAAACCTGTCGCCATGATGTAAAAACTGCGTTTTGGTTTTGACCTCGTTGTATTCGTTTTTATCTATCATTCCCATGGTAGGATAGTTAGAATCAGAATTTTCCTGTCTTATATCAAGTCCCACACCTACATCCATATTAGACAGCTTATTCTTGCTTATATTGACCTCGCCATCAGTCGGACAAATATAAATGCCGTACCGAAAATTGCTTAATGTACAGTCAATAATCTCTATTTTACCCGATTGCTTCTCTACGAATACACCGTAACCGCCCTCTAACTGCTCGGTAGTATTTGATGAAAGTATACACCTTTTCATTATCAAAGTAGCCTCAGACTTAATATACACCCTTGCACTCGTTCCGTTTGGATACTCGTTTTGAGTAAATGTTAGCCCTTCTATTGTAGCGTTTACACCCTCTATTACTTCAACTCCCATAAGCTTGGGCGAATCCTTACCCTTGATTGTAACGGACTTTGTTATCGTTATTTTTTCATTATATTTCCCGCTCACGATCAATATAACATTGCCGTCTTTCGCCTTTAACAACGCATCCTTTGCCGTTTTGAACAAGGTCTCACCATATTTACCCCCAATATTCATGATAGGCGTTTCGCTTGTGCGTACATTTGTTTCGTTTGCCTTTGAATCAACTATGATATCCGCTACCGTTATAAGACATTCTTCGCTTTTATCCGAATCCTTTAGTGTTACCGTAATCTTGGCAACCCCTGCCGATTCTGCCGTTATCGAACCATTTTCGTCAACCGCTACACATTCGTTATCGCTAACAAAGCCAACCTCGCATTCTTTACCGTCACAACCCGATGCAGTATATTCCAATGTAAAGCTCTCGCCCGTTACCATTAACGCTTCGTTTATGCTTAAACTCAACTCAGGAGTCGTTTTATCATTTTCATCATCATTCGAAATGTTATCATTACATGCTACAAGTGGAATTGCGGATATACACATCACAACTAAAAGCAAAGCTATTTTCAATATATGTTTTTTCATCTCAGCCTCCTATTTTTATTTTGATTATTGACAATGGTGGATATATGTAAACTTAAAGTCATAAAATATTCGCACTAAAATATACCATAAATTTAAAATGGGTATTGTAGACAGATAAAAAGTGTGCTATAATAGATTCACAAATATAATTATTGCATTAGTCAATGCTAAGGACTCGATCTTGAAAGAAAAATATAGACCTATCAAAGCTTTATATAATCATCTTATCATTAAACGCCGTTTGCCAAAAACATTTCCTGACAAAGGTAAGCTCTATCCTGACGAATATTTTATGTCGGGACGTGTTGTTATGCCCGATAAGCGCATTCGTTTGGTAACAGCCGCTTGCGATCTTCTTCCCTTTTACGACCATTTGGAAATGAACGGCAGAGTTTCTGCTCATATCATCAGCTACAGCATAGACGAGGATATGCGACCTTCACTATTTTTACACAGTGTATACCCGAATTATAAGCTTACGCCTGCCGACATTGCAGGCTCATATGCGCACAATTTTACCGACCTCACCCAAATAAATGTAGACGGTAAGACTACAGACGAACGAGTTCGTTTCGTGGATATTTTAGGTAAACTGACCTTCGTCAATTCAACGAATTGCGGAGTCGAGATCAAGCGTACATTATTCCCTGCCGTATTTACAACTGCATTAATAGAGCGAATCGATATTGAAAACCTATCTGAAAACGATAAAACGGTCGAAATAAGGGTTCCGTCAGGCGAATATCTGTCTTTACCTAAATACAGCGTAGACGGTAAGGAATACCTATCTCGCACCGATATTGCCGATAGCGACGGTAGGATGATGGACGGACTTGAACCTTACCGTAAGGATACCTTACATAAAGGGCAAACTCTGACCTTTTATTCGGTATATTATACCCGTCCGAAAAATGAAGATATTTTGGTCGATTGTAGATTTGAAGAGAAAAAGCGTGACTGCTTAATAAATGATGCTCTTCAAGGTATTCGTATAGAAACGGGCGATCTTGTACTCGATTCTGCATTCAGCCATGCGGTAATTAGAGGATGCGAATCGGTATTTGAGACCAAGCGTGGTTTAATGTTTTCAAGAGGCGGAGGCGATTACGGTACTTCTATGGTTATAGACGATATCGAGTATTCGGCACCGTTTATCGGTTATTCGGGCTTAGATATGCCGATTCAAGCCATGATGAATACCCTTAGACTATTTCGT
This sequence comes from uncultured Christensenellaceae bacterium, assembly GCA_964619685.1. GTDB lineage: Bacteria > Bacillota > Clostridia > Christensenellales > CAG-1252 > RUG14300. Next base: position 7,253 of record CAZUET010000071.1, on the reverse strand, counting down.
GACGATCTCGATCTCAAAGAAAGACCCTCAAAAACAAATAAGATCGCACCGCTCGTTACCGATCAAGCAAAAGGCGTTTGGATTTCTCCGAAGGACAGAGGTGATACACAAATGTATGCAAGCGGACTTATACGCTTTCTTTTAGCTTTGGGTGATAGAGCTGTTGGCGAGGAATTTTTACATACGGTGGACTTTTGTATAGACCATGCAAGACAAAACACCGACAAAAACGGACTTGTTAGATCCCATTCAGACGATATTTGGGGACGAAGCACAAGAAAAATTAATATTTTGACTAACTGTGCAACTTATGACGCCTATCTAAAAGCAAGCTTCTTATCATCGGCACTTGGAAGAAATCAAAAAAAATACGAATATTTCAATCTCGCATCGAAGCAACGCAATGCAGTAGCTCGACAGCTTACCGCTGTTTTAGATGGTTATAAAACATATAAATGCCATCCATCGGGTAAGACTCTTCACGCAGATGCTTGCGTACCGATGTGCTTTGGCATCAAGGATAATTGTCAAACAACATACGATGCCCTTTTCGATACACTTTATTTAGACGGCACGATGAGATCGTCTCCAAATAAAAAGGGATATAGAGATAGGTGGCTATTATTATCGCTTAGAGGTGGCTTCAAAATAGGCAGAACGGATAAAACTGCCGATTACTTGAAGGAGTATACGCTCGACCGTGTAATAGGCACTCATGCGCCCTATCCGTATGAAGCCTTTCCGGATGGAAACATGCGTCAACTATCATCCGATAGTCTATTGTATGCACGAATTTTCGTCGAAGGCATTTTTGGATTGAGCTGTACCGATTTCGGTAGGTTTTCAATAACTCCAGCCATCCCTTCACAGTGGAAAAGGGTTGCTCTTCGACACCTTGTGCTTGCCGATATGCCTGTGGATATCGTCATCGAAAACGGTAAATTATCCGTTTTCGATCAAACAGGTAAAGTAATCAAAGAATGCAATATTGTAAACGGTCAAAAAGTTGATATCGATCTGAATAAATAAGGAGAAGTTATGAGTAACAAAGTTAATTTATTGACACCTTGGGGTGAAAAGTTAGATAAAAATAGTATTCTTCCCGAATACCCTCGTCCTCAATTTCAAAGGGATAGCTATATTAATCTTAACGGCGTATGGGATTATGCCATTATACCTATAAATGAGGTCTTGAAAAAATACGATGGTGATATCGTCGTGCCTTTTTCCCCTGAATCGGTATTATCCGGTGTTTCACGCACGCTAAAGCCCGACGAAAAACTCTATTATAGGCGTACTTTCACCCTTCCCGATGATTTTAATAAAGGGAGAGTTTTACTCAATTTCGGTGCTGTAGACTACCATGCAGAAGTATTTATCAACGGTCATAGTGTAGGTGAACATTCGGGCGGTTATCTGCCCTTCTCCATAGATATTACAGATAGTATTATTAAAGGCGAAAATGAGCTTCGTGTCGAGGTTTTAGATCCAAGCGATACCGGAATGCAGGCGACAGGTAAGCAAAGACTTAAAAACGGTGGCATATGGTACACGCCAACCTCTGGTATCTGGCAAACAGTTTGGCTTGAAAGTGTGCCTAACGAATATGCGATAAGTCTTAGAATTACTCCAGATATAACTACCAATTCGGTAACCTTTAAGCTAAACGCTTTAGGGGAATCGTCGGGTGAAATAGTAATATTAGACAACGGGAAGGAATTGGTTAGGGGAACGATAAAAGACGAGCTTACACTTAAGCTATTGTCATATGAATTGTGGTGTCCTGAAAATCCTAAGCTCTATGATGTGATACTTAATTACGGTAAAGATAGCGTCAAAAGCTACTTCGGTATGAGAAGCTTTTCTATCGAAAAGGACGAAATTGGATTCAAAAGGCTATGTCTAAACGGCAAACCTTACTTTCAAAACGGTCTTCTCGATCAAGGATATTGGTCGGACGGTCTTTATACGCCACCTTCTGACGAAGCTATGATATATGATATCCAAACCATGAAAGATATGGGATTCAATATGTTGCGTAAGCATATAAAAATTGAACCGCTTAGGTGGTATTATCACTGCGATAGGCTGGGAATGCTGGTATGGCAAGATATGGTTTCGGGAGGCGATGCACCATTTACCGCAAGGGCAAGCATGATATATCCTGCATTTTCATTGGCATTGTTGAATCGAAAGCTCGGTATGTGCAACGATGGTGAAAAAAATTATACGCTGTTTTCAAGAAAAACTGATATATGCCGTAATGAATACATTTCCGATATGTACCAAACACTCGATACACTAATAAATGCCGTTTCTATTTGCCTATGGGTACCTTTTAACGAAGGTTGGGGACAGTTCGATTCCATTAAAATAGCCCACCTTATTCGTGAATATGATGCTACTCGCTTAATAGACCATGCAAGCGGTTGGCATGACCAAGGCGGTCCCGATATAAGGAGCTATCATGTCTATTTTACAAAATATGCCTATCCACGGTACTCAAAAAATGACGATAGACCCATAGCTTTAACAGAATTCGGCGGTTTTAGCCATGCAGTTAAAGGACACATGTATAACCCCGATAAGGTCTTTGGATATAGGGTATATAAAACTAAAGAGGAGCTTACCTACCACTACCGTAAACTCTTTGAAAGAATTATCATACCGCATATCAAGCAAAAAGGATTAAGTGCTGCTATTTATACACAAGTCAGTGATGTGCAAGACGAGCTTAACGGACTGCTGACTTATGATAGGCGAATAACAAAGATCGATATTGACACGCTTAAAGAAATAAATAGCAAGGTAAAATACTAATATCGTTATTTATTCGACCTTATTATACAATATCCTTTTATCATTTACGGTTATAATACATATATGGGAGCTGTAAATGGAAAATAATAATATCAAATTCGTATCCGCCGACAGCATTTCGGCGGATCTTTTTAATGGTTACGGCTATGTCGCAGTCATTACAGATGGTGACTATGACGAGCTGAAAAATATATCTGGCGAATACCGTACACAAGTATTTCATTATGATGACCGCTATACCGCTAATGCCGACCTTTTAGTTGCGTTGGGTGGAGAACAAGCATTGGCTAAAGCCAAAGAATTATCCGATAAAACACATACCGAGCTTATACTTATCCCCACCGTACCGACGCACGAAGCTGTAACCGAACTATATATCGACTCTAATTGCACAGTCAAAAAAATGACTGATGCATATACACTCTTGGCAGTCAAGCCGTTAATAAATAACCAACCTCGTGAATTGTTATCAGACGGTTTAGGTTCAATTGCGGGACTTATTACAATTTTATTCGATGAAGCTGTTGTGAGTTTCGTTAGCGGTAACGATATAAAAGGCGAGACTCTTCTTAAAAAAATTGTCGAAACATTAGGTTGCTTAGATAGATTTGCATCTCCATATCCGAATATTGGCTTCGATCTTTTAGATAAGGCTTATAACTTATCTGCATCTCGCACAACAAATATATATGAACCATTTATCGCTACACGACTTTATTCGCTTTTTAATAGCGGAAAAATAAAAGCTAACAACTGCAAGTTTCAGCTCAGTTACGCTATTCTTTCATTATATTCAGGCTTTTCTCCACAAAAAGAATTGATAGTTCCGCCCGATAGAAATGCGGTGATGTCAAAAATAATAGCATTACTCCCTAATGCTTGCTTATCTTCGGATATTTATCAGGATACCTTTGCATTGACTCGATATGTGCTTAACGATAGGTTTGAGCAATTACACCACTCTCTTAGCCAGTTATCCGACCTTGCCAAGGTATATTTTAGACTAAACGGTTATAGTGGCTACTATATTCGCTCTTTGTGCAGTGTTAATGATATTTTGTCCATATTACCTATAACGGCAGAGCTTAGTGAAAGTAATACACTATTGAAGCATATCTACGCTTCAGGCTATCTCAATCAGCAATAGTCAATATATTCATTACCGAAAAATCATTATACAGCACTTTCACTAACCAATAACAATTAATCCATTTATTATCCGTATAAAATCGATATTTGTTGCCCATACTACGAATATCACTTAAGGGAGGAATTTGTAATGGCTAATTGTTATAACCATACAGGCGAAAAGCCGGGTTCAGGTTCTTATGTTTGTACTAATTGCGGTACCGAATTATCTATCGGTGTGAATGACACGCTACCGCCCTGTCCTAAATGCACAAATACAAGTTTTAGAAAGGAATGCTAACACCATAAGACACGACCAAAATCATCGGTATTCACAAAGCATACCGATACAATCAAAAAAAGTATAGTCATAGTGGGCTATACTTTTTTTGATTAAGTAATTGTTTCAATAAACAGCATAGAAATAGCAAGTTTTGGCTGATTTATATTGCGTTTTTTTAATTCTATTGGGTGGATTTTTCCACTCTGTAAACTATCGATATGTTGATAACTTTGTTGATAAGTGGGAAATTATACACTTTTTGCATAAAAAACAGTACGTTTCCTATACTTTTCTACAAAAATAGCAACAAATCCATACTTTTTTAACCTCTTTATGCATAAACTTTTTTATATATAATGTTGATAATCATCAAGAGGTATTAAACCATGAAAAATCATAATAATTTGATTGCACTTATAGTAATAATCATACCGATATTGGTATTCATTCCTACATTTTCCGCTATCGCCCTAAGCTACCAAAAGCCCGATACCATAGTTATCGATCCCGGACATGGCGGTTATGACGGCGGAGTCAAGGGGCTTACAAGTGGCATAAGCGAAAGCACCGTTAATCTCGAAATCGCCAAACTCGTCAAGGGCTATCTCGAAAGCGACGGTTATAGAGTGGTAATGACAAGGACCGAGGACGTTGCTCTCGGTAACACAAAAAGAATCGATATGAAAAAGCGTATCGAGATGATTAATGCATCGAATTGCTTACTCGCCGTGTCTATTCATGTCAATTTTTATCCGTCCTCGTACCGTAGAGGGATACAGACCTTTTTTAACAAGAAAATTGACGAAGATCTCGCAAAAACCATACAGGAAACACTCAATTCAGCTCTTAATATCCCCTCGCTCGATCGAGGCTTTTCCGCTCTATGGGGTGACTACTACATACTTGCAAAATCAAAATGTCCTGCCACAATTATCGAAACGGGGTTTATTTCTAATAGTCAAGACGAAAAGCAATTACTTTCAAAAGAATACAGAATGATTTTGGCATTCCATATCTTTAGCGGTATAAAAAAATATATTGCTAACGATGTTTCATCGCCCGATAATTCCAACGGACAAAGCATTTAGCAATATATCTTAATCATTTTTACTTAATTAGCACTCCTCGCCTGCTACATAAGCCATTTCAAATGCTCGATTTTCCTTTATCTCATGCGGACGGTATACGCCTATTCCCTTAATAACACGAGCTATTTCAGCACCGTCTAAGCAACGAATAAAGCCATTCAGTGCAGTCATTGCTTCATCAAATGCGTCGGGAGAATTATCTGCTGCAGTCAAAAGGAAATAAAATACCTTATCGGTAATTTGTCTATAATAGGGTGCAGTTCTGTCTATAAGCGTTTTGAGCTGTCCGTTGATGCAATAAAAATACACGGGAGATGCCAAAACAATTACATCCGCATCTATCATTTTCTTAATAATGCTCGGTGCATCATCCTTTTGAATACACTCATGCTTGCCAGAGCAGTATCCACAGCCCTTACAATAATTAATGGTGTAATCGCCTAAAAACACCTTTTCAACGTCCTTGCCGTCAGCCTCTGCTCCAAGTGCGAATTGATTACACAATGTATCGCTATTACCGTTTTTTCTCGGACTTGCCGATATAATAAGTACCTTTCTTGCCATAGTTTACTCCTTTGTTTTTAATCAAATAAATCTGTTTCATCCGTGCCATCATCGGCATCGGCGTTTTTCTTAAGTTCGTTATTCGATCTTTCGTCCTCAAAAAGACCGTCTGACTCGTCAAAATTCTCTATATCATTATCGGATTCGATAAAGTCTTCTCCGCCATGTGAATCACGGTATTCACAGTATGCATTTACTTCTTTAATTTCCTTTACGCTCCTAACATCTCCGACGATTGGAATTATTAAGAAGAATAGGAAGAATATCACTATAAAGATCAATGACGGATAATCAGGCTGCATTATCGATTCGGTAGCATCATCAAATGCCTTTGATATAGCAATGCCCTGTGATTCTTCATTTTTCAAATACTTTTGCATGCTATATATAAAATCATCAAACGCATCGTCGTCAACTATATTGATAGCATCATAACCGGTACAATCGATCCAATCCCATGCTGTCATTTTACCGGAAGCATTCCTTGTTTCGGCATAGAGTATCAAAAAATGCCCTTCGTCATAAAATGTCTGAACATAAAGATCATACGCATAACTTTCAAGAGCTTGTTCTGTAATCACTTTACCATATTTGGATGGCAGATCAATAGAGTCAAATGCATAAAGATATGGCTCTACACCTGTTTCCTTATAAAAGGCTTCCATTGAGATTTTAAGAGCAGTTTCCTCTTCTTGGGTGAATAGATTATTCGGATCGCTGATATATTCTCCGCAGTACATGCACTTTGAATCTCTTAATTTATGGGGTATTACCACATAAAACATGCATACACATAACAACAAAGCAAAAATTATAAAGATAACAGATGGAATTATTGTAGCAGCTATACTTCGTTTAATAGGTATGCCCTTGTAATAGAAGTGTTGTCTAAACCCTAACGAATTGATATAGTAAAATCTTCTTGACCCCGGGAATGGTTTTTTTCTCGAATACACCGAACCTCTATGTCCGCCCGAACTGCCACCATGAGATCCGCCACTACGGAATCCACCTCCACTGCTATGTCCACCGCCTCTTGAAACCGGCATAATCATTTCTCCTTTAATCAATTTGAATATATTTACATTATATCACTTAAAGAATTATTTGTAAACAACTACATTTTTTTATTATAGCTTTTACTAATATGGAATCAGATACCGATACCTATGTTATCGCCCTACGGGTTCGACTACAAACTTCGTTTTCCGCTCAGTATGACAATTGATGCTTCTCGTTCCCGTCCAAGATACTGCTCGGTTTCACCTCGCACTGCTATGCAGTTCAACTTCGCTTACGCTACGCTCAGTATGACAGGACGGAGATATATTTAGTGTGTCAGCGAACAGGGAAAGGGTATGAATTAATAG
>CAZUET010000070.1:0-9682 GCA_964619685.1 uncultured Christensenellaceae bacterium | reverse complement strand
CGTCCTGTCATACTGAGCGGAGCGTAAGCGTAGTCGAACTGCAACGCAGTGCAAGGCACAGCCTTGCAGTATCTTGGACGGAAGTGGCACAGCCGTTTGGTATCTTATGGACGATAGCAAAAGCCGATTATTTTTATCCGCTTTTAATAATATGGATTTAGATATCGATACACTAACGCACTTTTTTGTGTGTGATAGTGTGAGCGTGGATTATTCCGAGGCTTTGAAGTTATAGATCGGCTTAATTATATCGATAACATCTACAGTTGGTTCAATAAGTCTAAGTATCTCATCGGCAGGCTTATACGCCATAGGTGCTTCGTCAATTGTTCCTTGTGTGGCAGTGGTTGTAAAGATACCTTTCATGGCTTTTTTGAACTGCTCTTCTGTGAATAATTCCTTAGCGTCACTGCGTGAATAGAGTCTTCCTGCACCGTGTGGAGCAGAATGGTTCCATTCCTCGTTGCCCTTACCTATCGCAACCAAGCAACCGTCACGCATATTCATAGGAATCAACACCTTTTCGCCCTTTTTAGCGGAAATTGCACCTTTGCGGACGATATTTTCGTCGTCTATGTAGTTATGAATAGTTTCAAAGGTCTCCAGTCTTTCGGGTTCTAATCCGAGGTGCTTTATTATCTTTTCCGCAATGCGTATGCGGTTACGAAGAGCAAATTGCTGACAAATACGCATATCGTGCATATATGCATCAAGGTGAGATCCCTCGAGATAGCATAGCTGTCGTGGAGTTTTTGTTTTATGCGAATACTCCTTAGAAATAGCTTTGAGTGCATCTGGAATTTCGTCAATTCTTCCGCTTTCCTTTAACTCTTCTATTTTGGCACGGCGAGCAGGTTCTGCAGCGTTTTTACAGTCTTCCTCTGCCATTTTTTGATATATAGAGGCGACCTGCTGACCGAGATTACGGCTTCCGGAGTGAATTACAAGGTACTTATTATTATCTTGATCGACATCGATTTCGATAAAGTGATTACCACCGCCAAGCGAGCCAATCGAGCCAACAAGGCGAGTCATATTGACTAATTGATCACGAACATACAGTGCATCGATTAGATCCATACCGTTTGCTTCTTTACACACGGACGAGCCGGACGGAATATTCTTCTTAATAAAGTTGTCCAAGCTTTCGTAATCGATATCTATATTGCCTAATTTTACCGTTTTCATGCCGCAACCAATATCCACGCCTATAACATTAGGAATGACCATATTTGACATAGTCGAAGTAAAACCAACGACGCATCCCATACCGGCATGAGCGTCGGGCATAATTCTAACCTTTTCATTTTGAAAAGGCGGTTGTCTCAGAAGCTCATATATCTGATTGACCGCCTTAGGAGTGATATTTTCGGTAAATATCTGTAAATTGTATTCCATATATTGTTTTTTTCTCCTTAAATTTTAAACATAGTACCTGCGATAGTTGTAATTCTAATTACAGGACGAATGCCAATAGGAACCGTTTTAGCGTATGTATTAGAGTTTGCCCCTAAGACGAGTGCACCCTTAGTCGTTCTTGTCATTTCGGGAAAAATACCTACGCCCATAGCCATTGCGTAATCGGTATTACCTATAGGAGGAAGATATTCATATTCTTCTATAGGCAGTAGATCCACCTTATCATAGAAAGTGGAGTTTCCTTTATCGTCATAGATATTAGAAGTTACCATCATAATATATCGGCTGATACTCGAATCGAACGCATCTCCAAAAAAGGTATTATTTAACCATTTACGGACTGATGAGTTGATATATTCGACATTTTCGATATTGTATCCGTTTTCATGGAATGGCACGCAGTCAAGCACCATATCGGGCATAATGGAATAGTTGTCCTTAACATTGGTATAGACGGTCCAATCGATCGGTTCAAACTTGAAACAGCTTACCAAAAAAGTTTTAGCATTCAGCGTCATAACGGCACGGTACTTATTACCGTTATAGTCGATATCGAGATAATAGCTATTTTTGATTTTGTGGCACTTATCCTTAATTGCAGTCGGGTTTGAAAGAATTTCTTTTACACCGCCGATAACCAAAAGCTTAGCCACCAATGATTTATCGGTGATCTTTGTTTGAGGATAAGAACCGAAACGGATATGAACACGATCGGCATCATCCGTTTGAGTTTCGATCTTTCCGAAGTCTTTGGAATTCAGTATCTTCTCTAAAAACGGATCGCATATTTCTACTCTATAATACTTATTTTCGTTTTTAAACATAACTATCTCCCGTACTTCCTTATCTTGATCAAAACACCCTGTGCTTGTTTAATGGCGAGATTAAAAAATCTCTTAATTTCGAAAACCTTTTGCTGATAACAGCTCAAGCAATCAAGAAGCTCGTCTTGATTATTGACGTCCTCTACACGACATTTTAACACAACGCCACCGAGATCGTGATCGAGCATTGCAATTTCCTTAAAGGCGGCATCGAGCTGAACTTTAAATTCCGCATTGGTTTTATTGGTTTGAGAGGTAAACCTTCTACTGTAATACTTACTTGCGCCCTTCTTTTCGTCGAGATGGACGAGATCGCTTGATAATTTAGGATGTCTTCTCCTTGGCGAAACGTGTACTGTTCTTACGGTAAACGCTATGAGTAAGATCATTAAGAATAGTACGATAAGGGTTGAAAGGTTACTAATTGCATATTCTATACCGCAAATCAAAAGCGATACTATATATAGAATGATACACAAGATCTCATCCAATAGTAACGGTGATATTTTACGGCGATTCTTATATTCCGAAAACGAGAACAGCCAGAATATTCCCATAGGGATGATAAAGCCAAGATAGGTTTTATTTTCAAACATTTGAAGCTCTAAAAATACTGCAGCAACTAATAGTAGCGTAAAGATTAGAGAGCATAAAGTCCAACGTCTTTTTATACGCTTGATATAGCTTTTATCCGCTTCAGTTTTAATCTTAGCCTTTTTGACCGTATATGTTTCGGCATACTTTGAAAATCTCGTTTCGAGCGTTTTTGACTCGTTCAAAGCGTCGTCGGCTTGCTTGATAATATCCTTAAATTTTTCGGTTTGGGTAGAAACTGCCGATTCTACCAGCGTCTTAGCTGTAGGATAACAGTTTTCTATGAAGTACTGCTTAGACTCGTCGGGCATAAAGCTTTCGGACTGATTGACCAAAGCATCATAATCGAGAATATCGATAGAATCATCCTTTGAATACTTGATAAAGGTATCCGAAACGTTTTCGGCGATCATTACCACGATCTTATCTCTAATGGATTTGATCTCTTGAATATCCTTAGCCAAGTGCTTTTGATATTCACTATCGAGAGTATCTATCTTAGTAAGAGTGGTGCTTAAGCGGTTATAGAATGAACGCATATCCATAAGGCTTGCATTCTTAATGGTGAGGAGGGTGTTGTGAATGAACTCAACATCTGCACCGATAATCTCCTTTGCGGCAGCCTGATTATTTATTTCATACTGCTCGTAAAGCTCATCGAAATGCTCTTGTTCCTCGGCGGTTGCATATTTATAAGCGAGCTTATAATTGGAATTTTCGTAATAACGGAAGTTTTTGATAAACTCTTCCTCGCTTCTTGCGTAAAAATCGATATAAGCCAAGCCTAACCACGCTTTAGAGCAATCGGCATTGATTTGAATTATTTCGTTAGCCCTATCCTTAGCTTCCTTGAACTCGCCAAACTCCTTAATCTTTATCCACATTATGTTGAGCAGATTTTGGATCTTGACTACGCTTTCGGATAAAGCGGTATCTTTTAGAGATTTTTCAAGCTCAGCCAATCTGTGTTGCAGTTCCTTTTCAAGTGCACGGTCCTTTTCGCCCCTTTCCTTGTCAGTTTTTGAACTGCCCTTGGCAGTTGGTGACGAATCGGGGGACAAATATTCTTTTAGCTGTTCCTCAAGGTTGGCAATCAGCTGGTGATCTGCCTTTAAACCTTGGGTATGCCATAGCGATTCGGGAAGGTTATTGGGATTGAAATCGTCCACAAAAATAGGAATTATAGCCTTACCCATTCTTGCACGCTTATTTATCTCAGAAAATCTAAACCATTCGTTTTGCACCCATTGACTTTCAAGATCCTTTCGGTCTTTACAAATGACGATCATAACCTTAGCGGTATAGAGTGCATAATAAATATTAGGCTCGTAATCTCTATAAAGGCTTTTGATATACTTCAAGGTCTCTTCCGAGAAAAATACATTATATTTTCTGGTGAATCTGTTATAGATCTCTCTTGCCCACATCGAGCTAAGCCCGTTATCGTTTTTGAAGCAAATAAACACATCGAACGGCTCGCTTTTTGCATTAATATCCCAATACATTTTGCGGTCGTTATCGATTTTACCTGCAAGTGCAACAAGGTTAGCAGTCTTATCGGGGTGGAATGCGGTCGAGCATTCTATCGCCCTTTGGTAATATTCGTTTTCGACTGATTGCTCTGTAAGGACCTTATAGAAGCTTGGAAAGACATCACCCTTACCGTCTTTTTCGAATACAACATTATTATCGCATAGGTAAACGCCCCAATAAGCGGATGTAAGATCTGCGTCGGGGTTTTCATCGATGACTCTCTTATAGATCATTTTGGCGTGAGTAAAATCAGCCATTTGTCTAAAGTTATCGGCTTGTGATAGGTCATTAGTAAAGGGAAGCTTATCCTCGGTCTTGTCATAGGTATTGGAACAGCATTTACATTTTATCTTATCGTCAAGATCTTCAAATTCCCTCGAACCGCATGTAGGACATACAAAAGAAGCCCAGTCACCGTAGTGTTCGGTGTCTACTTTGCTGTCTTTAAGCTCCATTCTAAAAATTGCACTGCACTGGCTACACTTGAATCTACCTTCAGCTATTTGTTCAAGTGCTCCGTTGCATTTTAGACAATGCATCCTTATTCCTCCGTGTTATTGTTAGGCATCCACTCGGATAGTTTAACTATATCGTCGATTTGGACCGACGAATTGGTTTCGTCTATAGCCTTATCGAAGTCCTCTCCGCATATATATTTACTACCTGTCAAAAGTCCTCTTGCTATAGAATACTCTTCCGTTTTACCGAGAAGATTGACTATATCGGAGCAGTTATATCCTATGGTAGCATTTACTATTGTATCGATATTAATATCGTCTTTTATTTCTACAATACCCTTAGCTTTAAGCTTATTGAGGTGCTTTTCGATTATACCTCTACGAGCATCGTCGTCGGGTAAACCGACATAGATCCTTGTACCGAATCTACCGGGTCTAATAAAAGCACTGTCGACATCCCAAGGCTTATTAGTAGCGGCAATAAGGAAGAGAATGTTACCCTTTTCCTTACAATAGCTATCAATCCCCTGAAGTTGTGAAAGCAACTCGGAACGAAGCTGTTTAGCGTATTGTGATTTAGTGTTCTTAGGTGAAATGGAATCCATTTCGTCGAAATATACTACCGCACACGGGAAGGAACGAGCTTGTCTAAATAACTCTCTTACCGCTTTTTCGCTTTGTCCTGCACCTTGATGCAATAGGTCTGACGGTTTGACCGAGCAGAATTTTGCACCGATTTCATGAGCAATAGCCGCAGCGATCATCGTTTTACCTGTACCCGGGGGCCCGTATAGGAATAATCCACCGCCACCCTTCTTGACATACCCCTCGAAAGCGTCGGGACGTTGTAAGGGTAATAGGACCTTCATTCTAACTTCTTCCTTGATATTTTCCAAGCCTGCAACATCATTGAAACTTATCACAGGCACATTATCCCAAGTGAATTTGAATTCGGAATCGAAGCCTTGACTCTCCTCAAGTATTTTTTGTTCGGGACTCGTCTTATCGTCATTTTCAGGCGTTGTAGGAACGGTTGGTCTGCTCTCGTTTTTAGGTGATTCCTTAGGTAATTCGCTAACGGTCTCTTTAGGCTTTTTTCTCCTTAAAAAAGGAAGATCAGCCTCTGTTATAGTCATTAATTCATCATCGGTTGCGAATTGGTTTGCATAAACACGAGTTGATTGCGCTGTTACTATTTCTTCAAAAAGGTTTCTAACATCTCTTGCGTTACCGAAATTATCATCTCTTAGATCAAACAATTCGTTAAGATAATCGCTCATAGCAACCTTAGCTCTATCGGATAGCTTGTAATCGTTTTTACGGCAAAGACCTAAGAATATCTTATACAATTCCAATCCCGAATAGTCGTCAAAATTCAGTTTAGTTTTAAATCTTGAATTTAATCCGGGATTCGAACTGATAAAGTCATCCATCTTATCGTCATAGCCTGCTACGACAACAACGAAAGATGTACGCTTATCCTCCATTGCTTTAAGAATGGTTGCTATAGCCTCAGAGCCGAAATCGCTCTCGGACTTAGGATTAAGTGTATAGGCTTCGTCGATAAACAGTACACCGCCCATAGCGGCTTCGATAACCTTTTGTGTCTTAATGGCAGTTTGACCGATATAGCCTGCAACAAGATCCGATCGCTCAACCTCTACAAGATGTCCCTTACTAAGTATGCCCAAAGCATGATAGATCTGTGCAACTATTCTTGCGACCGTTGTTTTACCTGTACCGGGGTTGCCCGAAAACACAAGGTGATAGGACATATCGGGTACACGTAAATTACGCTCTTTTCTCATTTGGAACGCCTGTATTTGCTTGACCCAATCATTAATTGTCTTTTTAACTCTATCAAGACCAACAAGATCGTTAAGATTTTTGAGCGCTTCTTCTAATGACACCTTAGCGGTCTCTTCCACATTGACCTTTTCGTCGGACTCGTTTTCGGCAAGCTCGAGAGAGCTACCGGCAGAAAGTCTTTTCATATCATCTGCGAACGATATGAATTTTTTAGCCTTTTCTACACGAGCCTTTTTTAACTGTCCTTCTTGGGTATTTTGGGCTATTTTAAGCATTTGCTCGGCACATAGATTATAAAAACGCTCCGCCGACGCATAATCTTTTCTATCGTAGCACTCTTTCGCACGCCTTGAATAGGTATTGACGGTTTCGTACAATAATTCTATATCTGCCATAATTAATTAGCTAATTTCTTTTTAATTGCTTCTAACTCTTTCTCAATTTGGGCATCCATATCATCGCCCGACTCATCAGAACCTGTCAATGAAGCGATCATGTTTTCGATCTCAGCATCGTTATCCTCACTGGTAGGTACACCTGACGCAAATGCGCTCGAGCTTTCGTCCATAAAGTCTTGAAGCATTTCGGTTTGATTTTCGGCACTTGCCATAGCCTCATTGAATTGTTCTTGAACCTTGAGGAAATCTTTTTCCTTGGTAAGACGCATCATTTCCTTACTTAATGTACTCATACCGCCTAAAAACTCGGTGGTCATTCCTGCCATATCCTTCATTTGTGCGGTGATCTCGAAGTTGAGCTTCATCTCGTAAACTCTCTTTTGTTGAGCCATCGTCATTTTAAGACCGGTGAGAGCAAGATTAAACTGAGCATTCAAGCCCTTTCTCTTAGCGAGCTTAGCGGCATTGATATAAACCGTTTTTTGCTCTTCGAGTTTTTTGATCTGTTTATCCATAGATGCAATAGTCTTACGGATAAGCATCTTTTTCTTCATTTCCTTCTTTTGAGACATCTTCATAATAATTTCTCCTTATGTGGCACTATTCGCCTGTTGCATCGTCGCTTACTGCATCCGATTTAGGGGTAGAATCTTCTACTTCTGTTCTATAATCCATTTCTGCTGTTTCGGCATCCTCGAATACGGCTAACAATTCGTCATCGTTAGAGCCTACGCCATAGATAGATTCATTCTTTTCGTATTGACTTTCAACTTCCTTGAATGTCTCGTCAGCATCTGTAAGCATGGTTTCTGCCGAAACTCTTGTGTTAAGAGCTTTATTGAGGAACTTAGCTAATCCGACTTGATCATTCAAAAGATTACCGAGTGCCATTTTAGAAGTGTTCTTGAAGAATTGATTATCGTCGATGGCTCTCTTAAGCTTATTTAGAAGCTGGACATTATACATTAGATACATTGCTCTTTGAGTATCCTGTTCAAGCTCACCCTTTAATGAATTGATCTTTTTAGCATAGAACAATCTAATCTCTCTATTCTTCTCAACCTTACCCTTAGCGGTCAACTCTTGTATATGAGCTTGCTTATCAATAATACCTTTTTCGATATTATCGCATTCTGTTTCTAATTTACAAATAGAATCGACGACATCCTCTCTCGTCAATTTACTAAACTTACTTCTAAAGCACATATTGCTCTCCTTATATCAAATTATTTCTCGAAACTATAGAGACCTCTATCTCACGGATATAATCCTTGACGCCCTCTATCTCGACCTTTTTTGGCTTATTAAGGTATAACTTCATATCTTGAAGCTGATTTTTGATTATTTCATCGAGCTTGTACACCTTAGCATTATCAGATGCTATAAGATAACGAAGCTTATTTTGAATATCCTTTAATGCGTCAATAATCTCTTCATTATCGGAAGCCAAGACGACTAATGTATCAACAGCGTTTGCGTTTGCTTCAATAAGATTACGATCATCGGCAATCAACTTAGATTTATTACGTTTTCTAAAGCACATAGTAAACACTCCTTTTAGATTAATTTTGTACCGCACTTCGAGCAGAATTTAGTATCGCTCGGATTTTTATGATGACAATTAGGACATACAAGATCGCTACCCGGACGTCTTGAACCGCACTCATGACAGAATAATTCGCCGTCCTCCAGTTTAGTTCCGCAGTTATTACAGAAAACTGTCTTGGATTTAGGATCTTCAGGCTTACCTGCCATTGCACTCGAAATACCTATAGCTTTATTGACATCCAATTCATGCATTCTTTCGGCATGTGCCATATCCATTTGATATTTCTTTTCGAGCCAGATGCGTTCATTTTCCTTTTCAATTTCTTGTTTTCTTTCGGCTTCGAGACGCTCTCTTTCAGCCTTTTGTTCTTTTTCCTGTCTTTCCTTTTCTTGTTGCATTTCGTTGAACTTAATCTTTTCGATATTAGCGGAAGAAACATTGATAGCATCTACTGCAAAGTCGACCAACGAAATACCGTAGTCCTTATCGAATTTTTTAGATAGCTCTATACCAATCCTTTGAGAAATCTCATCTCTATAGGCTTCAAATTGTTCATAGGTGAGATTCATTGATGTAGCAACGGCTTGGAATATCTTACCGAACGAATTTCTTACCTCGCCCGAGAAAGTCTCGCTAAATCTATTGAGATCGAATTGTTTAGTTTGACCGACTACAACCCTTATAAACTGCTCGGGATTGGAAACCGATACTCTAAAATGACCGTTAGCACCTACATCGAGTATCATGTTTCTAACGGGATCGTTATATGGGAATCTCGTAGGAGTACCCCAACGAACAAGAACACGAACCTCTTTTGGAATATAGATGACCTCTACGGTCGCCCCCTTTTTCCATTCACGGATTTCTTGTTTATCGTCAAAAATGCTATGCGTTCCGCTTCTGTAAAAACGGATATCACCGCCACCCTTGATGATATATGCGTTATGGGTAAACGGAACCTCGATAAGGTCCTTTTTACTTTCAACTACGCTATCTACTCTGACGAACAAAACTTGGTTTTCGTCAAGCTTACTGCTATTGACGGCTTGATTGATCTTTATCACCTTTTGCTTAGACATAAATAAATCTCCTTTATTA
>CAZUET010000069.1:0-9703 GCA_964619685.1 uncultured Christensenellaceae bacterium | reverse complement strand
ATAATAAATCGATATTGTAAAGGAAAAAATGTTTTTTGGTGAAAATTAATGAAATATACAGTCATAATCGCAGAATATAATCCGTTACATAACGGTCACATATATCACCTAAACAAAGCTCGTGAGTTGGGTAACCCTATCATAGTTCTTATGAGCGGTGCTTTTGTTCAGCGTGGCGAGCCTGCTATCTTGGATAAGTACAAAAGAGCCGAGTTGGCAATTCATCACGGTGCGGACGCAGTATTTGAAATACCTGCACCCTTCGCTTTTGCCCCTGCCGATAAATATGCATACGGAGCGTTTAGAATGCTCGATTTTATCGACGGTGAGATAACTCTTAGCTTCGGTTCGGAATGCGGAGATATCGATATGCTCTACCGTACCGCAAGGATACTCATTGATGAGCCTATCGAGTTCAAAACAATGCTTAGACGTCGTTTAGACGAAGGATACAGCTTTGCAAAGGCAAGACAAAACGCTCTTGAAAATTATGCAAAGGTAAACAATATCGAAATTGTAGATATCACCACTCCAAATAATATTTTGGCAATCGAATATGTCAAATTTAACATTCTTGCCAATTATAAATACACACTTGTTACCCATAAACGCTTGGGCGACTATAAAGATAACGAGGTCAATGGCGAATTTATGTCTGCATCGGCTATAAGAAGTAAATGCCACGATTGGAAAGCAATTAAGCCTTATATACCCTTAGACACGTTAGAAATGCTACAAAATAGACAGCCTAAAGATTATTTTAGCTCGCTACTCTATAAAATATACAACACAAGCACCGAAGAACTAAGTAAGATCTATGATATGTGCGAAGGCTTTGAAAATCGAATAAAAAATAAAGCAAGATTTGCTTATGATTACGAATCATTTGTAGATAGCTTAGTCTCAGGACATTTTTCAAGAGCAAGAGTACAAAGAATACTTACAAATATTTTACTTAATGTCACAACCGACGAATTTAATAAATGCATAAAAGAACCGCCCTTATTCCATATTTTGGGACTTAGTAAATTTAGTAGAACTATTTTAGGAAAGATAAAAGCCACTATATATGTTTCACAAATAGAGGTAAATAATAAGCGTGAAAAAATAACACAAGCAAAGTATACAGCACTTTCGCAACAGGTCTATTTTCTATACAACGGAGATACATTAGGACGAGTAAGAGTAGTCAATCCATTAGATGAGAATGAATAATAGGACAAAAAAACTATTTTGGGTATTAAAAAAAGTATGTGCGAAACATACTTTTTTTACTAATATTTACAAAAACTAATCTACCAATAAAGCCGTGTTAATAGATATGAAACGGTATCAAATACTCTTTCAACCATTCCGTATGAAGTAAATTCCTTTATCTGATTGATCATTACCAATGCCGTAACGACCACCAACAAGGCAACCGCTAAAACAATGATTATCCAATACTCGCTCATCCATTGAGAACGGCGAAGTTCTTTTTTACGTTTTTCGTACTCTTTACGATCCTTTTTAGACAAAGACTCGACATAAATCTCCTCTTCATTTAAATGAATAGGAGTCTTATTATCAAGATTATTATCGATATCGACTTCATCCGAAGCTACAATATCGTTTTCTTTATTCTCAAAGTCAGTTTTCATTTGTTTATATTATATAAAATAATGCTTCCTTTGTCAAGATTTAATTTTAACTTAATAATTATAGTTCTATAAAAGTTGGGAAAACAATAAAATTTTCTATGTCTATCATAACAACCACATTAAAGCTTAACAAAATCGGCATCTATTGCAGTAAAGCAATTAAGCTTATCATCTGTATAGGCACACTTATCTTATTCATACTGCACCCCGACAGATACTCGGTTTCATTTTTAAACGGACTTACCCTTTTTACAAAGAGTGTTTTGCCCGTTCTTTTCCCCTTTTTCTTTATTAGCAAGGTACTTAATTCATTAGGTGCTTCGTCAGCACTCGGTAAAGTGCTTTCAAAGCCAATCAGGAAACTATACAATGCACCCGATATATCGGGATATATACTCGCAATGAATATGATCTCAGGCTATCCTATAGGTGCAAGCCTTACCGCCGATGGTTACCGCAGTGGCTTGATAGATAGGAGCGATGCATTGTGTATCACATCATTTTGTTCGTCGAGCGGTCCTATTTTTATATTAGGAACGGTCAACAGCTTCTTTTGTAACAGTCGATTCACCGTTGTATTATTGATAACCAATTATCTATCCGCCTTAATTAACGGCTTTTTATATAAAAACAAGCATTGTGATAGTAAAACAACACACACAAATACCACACCCGATAAACTTCCAAATATAATTAAAGGCAGTATTATAGGTGTATTACAGGTAGGCGGTTTTATCACGCTATTTAATATCCTAATAGATATGCTTGACGATATCGGCATTATAGAAGCTATTACAGGTCTGACAAAGCCCTTTCTTAGTCAAGAACAGAGTTTAGCACTCCTTTCGGGCATAGTCGAAATGACGAGAGGTTGTAAGATGCTCTCGGTATCGGGTGCAACCGTATTCAATGCTTGTTTAGCGTCGTTTATGATATCGTTTGGTGGTATAGGTATAGCAATGCAGTCAATGAGCTACCTAAGCGAATGCGGAATCACCTTTGGCGAATTAGTTTTACGCAAGCTCTCTCAAGCGGTCATCTCATTCACGCTTGCTCTACCGTTAGGATTGCTTTTACTTACCTAACGAATATGACGCTCGTACAATTCCTCTACTAATTCGATAGCATTATCGGCAATAAAGCCGTTAAGCGGTTCCTTTGCCACTATGCGACGTCTAACCTCTGTAGACGAAATGAATGACATCTTATTACTAAGGAAGCATACGGTATCTACACCGCCTTCTCCTAAGTTGTATTCGGACATTTCGATTTCATAATCGAGATCACTTTCCGAACGAATACCTCTAATCAAACAATCAACCTCAAGCTCGTGAGCGATATTTATCGTCAAGCCTGCATAAGATATGACCGCAATGTTATCTAAGCCCTCACAGGTCTTTCTGATAATTGCAATTCTATCCTCTACATTAAATAGATACTTCTTAGAGGGGTTGACAAGTATAGCAATGTACACCTTATCAAACAACTTGCACGCACGACGAACCATATCCAAATGTCCTTTGGTAAATGGATCAAAGCTTCCTGTCACCATACACTTTTTCATCAGCATTTCTCCTTTTTATAAAATGATATTATACAATATCCGTATTTACGAGAGTCATTTAGAGTAAGTCCGCTTATCTCATTAGATTTATCGCTATTATGCTCGTAGATAACCACTGTATCATCATTTATAAGTCCTTTATTTAACAGCTCGTCCACAACGGGCTGAATGTCGAGTTTATAGGGCGGATCAAGAAAAATATAATTAAAGGCTTTTTTTTCAAGCTTAATGGCGGTCTTATAATCGTAATTGGTTACCTTAATATCCTTATCGGTAACAAGAGCAACATTCTTACGAATTATATCAACACTTTTTTTAGCTCCGTCGTTAATGGTGACTGTTGCACCTCTTGAATAAGCTTCGATTCCTACCGCACCACTTCCTCCGAATAGATCGTAAAATGTTCCGCTTATATACTGTCCGAGTATATTGAACAGACTTTCACGCACCTTATCCAATGTCGGTCTTACATCGTCATCGACAGGCGAATACAGTTTTCTTCCTTTGTGTTTACCACCTACAATTCTCATTTTTTATCCTTTATTCTATATATTCAAATTTACATCGTCCTGTCAAGCCTACATAAATTTCGTAGGGAATCCTACCGCTCGCTTCGGCAAGGGTCAAGACGCTTTTTAGCCCTTTTATTACGATAACCTCGTCACCGACCTCGGCAGTACAAGACAATTCTACAATAAATGTATCCATACAAACCGCCACGATTGGATGATACTTTTCACGGATTTTGACCTTAAAGCCAATACAGTTACGGGGAATACCGTCAGCATAACCGCCGTATACTATTGCAATTTTGGTTTTTTCTTTTGCCTCATATATTCCGTTATACCCTGCACGCTCGCCTGAACGAAGTGTTTTGACTAATGCAATCGTTGTAGTTACGCTCAAGACATCGGAATAAGCAGTGAAGCCTATTCTACGCATATCGTATTTATCACCCTTAGATGTACCTGACGCTGCGGCATGCCTTAATAGGCGTCCAAATTGATTTTCGGCAAGCTCGATATGTCTATCAAACACTCTAATTTCACTTTCTTTTGCTTCGATTGATGAAAAATGAGTACAAATTCCGCTAATTTCCACCTTTGGCAGTCTTTTAGCCGATAATAGCATTAGTGCAGTTTCCTTTAGCGTTTTACACCCGAATCGCCCCATTCCACTATCCACCTTGAGATGCACTCTGACCGTCTTTGACGAGTATTCATTGATTGCTATCAAATGACATACATCACTCACCATAGGCGTCAATGCGTATTTTTGATATAAAGCACTCATTTTTATATTGGGTGCGGTTATAAGAATGGGCTTATCGGTATATTCTCTAAGCCTCACTCCCTCTAATTCGGTAGCAACACCGAATGCTGTAACCATATCCGCCACCGCTCTTACAAGGGGCATTCCGTGTCCGTAAGCATTAGCCTTAACCATTAACGCAACTGGATATTCAAGCTTTTTGACATTCTTTCGTAAGGTCGACAATCTAACCCTGCAATTCATAAAAAATGATATGCTTAATCTATTTATAAATTGCTATGCTTTTATATATTTTTTCGCATATACCGAATCGATAATATCGGTTATCTCACATAAATCGTTTTCTAATAGCGTTAGCACCCTTTCTTTTGTAAATCCGACAATTCTAAGTGCTAATAGGCAGGCTTCTAATATATTTGAGCTGAAATCAAACACTTTAAAACAGCTATTGATACACCTTTGAAGACAATCTCTTGATCGTCCGCTAACCGCTTTATCGTTTCTTTCATCATTTAAAATAACCATTCCGCCGTCGTCGTTTGGATAAAAACGCAGTTCGACAGCCTCTTGAAGATCTAATGATATCACCGCATCGGCACCGCCCTTAAGAATAGGACCGTATCCACCGCCTATTCTTATAGAATAGAGATCGGGCATTCCTTGACGTGAAAAGGCATATTCCACATCGATATACATATCTTCGTCCAATGCACGGGCAAGCTTATCGAAAAAGTCGATGACCTCACTATCATGTTCTCTTCCTATACAACAATACAATATATCAATTTTCATAACAGCATACCTGATCCATTACGACAAAATAAATGCCCTTATTTATTTCATCCATTTTATCAAATTCTTTATCCGTTAAAGTATGCACATTTTTAACGAAAGGAAGGTATTTTTCATGATCGCTACCGCTTACAGGCACAACTATTATGACATTGGATAAAACAATATCATTTATCATAAAAAATTGATCGCAAAATTCCCGATATGTAAGCACACATACACACATATCCTTTTCGCCAAATGCAAGTGCGGTTGGTAACGAGTACTTTATACCGACCTCGGTCGAGCCTAAACTTATAGCACCAAGCACACCGCATCCGTTATCGGTAAATATCGGATATTTAAAATCCTTTACCTTACTTAAAACAGCACCAAAACCACAAGATTCACACATATCAGGTACATGCAAATGCTCAGACCTCTTTTCGACAACAGGCTTTTTAAGTATTTGAGAGGCTATCTCACGCACCGTACGAGGTCCGCTCGACGGAAAAAGAGCTTCTCCTACACAGCTTATACCGTTTTTGATTAGCTCAAGCTCTATAAACGGATGTTCCTCGATAACATATAATTTTGAATACTTATCGGCAAATTCCTTTATTCTTGAAATGGGCAACGGATTTGAAATACCAATCGAAAATATACTCGCATCACTTATACATTCTTTTATACTTCTTGCAATCGGTCCCGACGCTATAAAGCCTATATTACCGCCACTTTCGGTTACGGTATTAACAGGGAATGAGTCAACGTCTTTGGCTATTCTAAGACGTCTAATCTCGGCATCCTCTCTACATAACTTTAGCGTAGATGGAAGTAAAACATACTTCGATGGATCCTTTTTAAACGGTTTATCCTTAATTTCTTTTTTTTCAGCTCTTTCTACATAGCAAAAGGAATCAAGAAGTCGTCTATGAACTCTGATAACCACCGGTATATCGTATTTTTCGCTAAAATTAAAGGATATCTTGATAAAACGCTTGATTTCATAAGGATCTGACGGTTCAAAAACAGGATAATTACATGCAGACCAAAACGATCTCGAATCATAGCCTATACGGTCATTATCCTCGACATAAAGTATTACCAATGCACCGTTTACTCCTGTAAAACCATACATGGAAGCTAAGTCAAACGGAATTGAAGATAACAAGCAAACAGTTCTCTTACCGGAAAGCGATAAGCCGAAGGCAAAAGATAAAGCAGCCTTTTCATCACTAATGGTTTTAACAGCTATATCAACATCGGGTATACTGCGATGATCGTATGGCATCGATCCAAATACAAAATGTGATGCTCCGCCCTCATAGGCGCCGACAAACGCAGCATTATAGCCGTCCATAAGAGATCTACTCGGCTCTTTACTCGTCATTATCTACTACCTCGACCGAAACATGCGAATTGAGCTTTTGTATATCCTCTATAATCTTATCCGCCTTTGACGGAAATACAGATAAAACGATAAAGCCGACATAATCTTCCTTGTTTTCGTCTTCCACATAGAGAACAGTCAAACCGCTCTTTTTGTCACGCTTAATGGTAAGGAGCTTATCGGCAGAGTATTCTGTCCTTGTTAGTTTTCTATAAATAAAGGTGTTACTCGAAATCTCATAGCGATTGCAAAATAAAAATGCAGTAACGAATATGAGCGCCAAAAAACAGACTGCTACCGATGCTATCTCTAAGCCTCTATAATAGGATACAAGTGTTCCTACACCAAGCACCTTCATTAGATTATATAATCCGCCCAAAAGGAAAAGGGCGCACATAATTCCGTAGAATACATATACAGAGGTTGGATGTTTATAATAATAAATTTTAATTTCATTCTTTTGTTTTTCCATCATAATACTATTATATAAAAAAGATTTGCATTTTTCAAGGGCTGTTTGATTGTTTTTTTATAAAGATTATATAATAATTTGTTTCTAAATCGAATTTTTTATGCTATACTATGGTTATGAAAGTAATCGTAGCATCAAATAATCAACATAAATTGTCAGAAATGCGAGCAATACTGGGAAGTAAACTCGAGCTTGTTTCCATGTCCGAATTCGGTATCGATATGGATATCGAAGAAAACGGCAAAACTCTTGAAGAAAACTCTTTAATCAAAGCGAATGCAGTGGCTAATATAACTAATTTGCCGACATTGGCGGATGATACAGGTCTACTCGTCGATGCACTTGACGGAGCACCCGGTGTTTATTCGGCAAGATACGCCGGAATCGAGCATAACGATAAGAAAAACCGTGAAAAATTGCTAAAAGAATTGTCGAACGTGGAATACTCAAAGCGTACAGCTCACTTTGAAACCGTTTTGACTCTTATCTATCCCGACGGTCAAGTTATCACGGCAAAAGGTGCTGTCTATGGTCACATACTTGAAAACGAGGTCGGTGATAACGGTTTCGGTTATGATCCACTATTCTTCTCCGACGAGCTTGGTAAATCGTTTGCGGAAGCAACTGGCGAGGAAAAAAATTCGATAAGCCATAGAGGTCGTGCATTACAAGATTTGCTCCAAAAACTCAAGTAATCGATATGAAAAGAATTCTTGTATTTTCGGATTGTCATAGTGATAAAGATGCAGTCGGATTGTTAATGAACAAGATTGACGACTTCGACTATGTCTATTTTTTAGGTGACGGACTGGATAGCATTACACTCTATTCGTACGCATATCCTAATAAAATCGATGCAGTTCGAGGAAACTGCGATTACTACTACTTTGGTAATAGCCCTTATGAAATAACTAATACTGTCGAGGGTGTAACCATATTCCTCACTCACGGACATCTCTATAATGCTAAGCGTGGACTGGATGAACTCGAAGTACAAGCCAATAAACATAATGCAGACATCGTTTTATACGGACATACCCATTTTCAAAAAAAAAACAGAAAAAAACGGAATTATATTCGTAAATCCCGGTGCTTTATGTGCTTCGCCCTACCCTGAATATGCGGAAATTACTATAAATGAAAAAAATATAAAAATTAACTTTAGAAAACTTCATTAGATTAGTTGACAAATTTTTTTTAAAATGGTAATATCTAATAGCATTAATTGAGAATGCGAGTGTAGTTCAAAGGCAGAATCCCAGCCTTCCAAGCTGGTTGTGTGGGTTCGATTCCCATCACTCGCTCCACTCGTGGTTCAGTAGCTCAGTGGATAGAGCAACGGCCTTCTAAGCCGTAGGTCGAGGGTTCGAATCCCCCCTGGATCACCAAGTTGTGGTGGGATTAGCTCAGATGGTTAGAGCGCCAGGTTGTGGCCCTGGAGGCCAAGGGTTCGAATCCCTTATCTCACCCCATACTTAATTAATAATAAACCAAAACTTAGGGGTATCGCCAAGCGGTAAGGCACTAGACTTTGACTCTAGCATCCGTAGGTTCAAATCCTGCTACCCCTGCCAGACCCACTAGCTCAGAAGGTAGAGCATTTGACTTTTAATCAAAGGGTCCGGGGTTCGAATCCCCGGTGGGTCACCAAGGGCTGTCTATGAGTTTCTGGACAGCCCTAAATTAAATGTACTGATTGAAGATAACACCCCTCTTTTGTTCTCGATCGGTACCCTCCTTTTAAGCGCCTGTGGCGGAATGGCAGACGCGCTAGACTTAGGATCTAGTGTTCACACGTGGAGGTTCAAGTCCTCTCAGGCGCACCAAAAAATCGACAAGTATCAAACGAAGCTTGTCGATTTTTATTTTTCACGATTCACTTTTTTCGTTCGCTCGGTATGACAGGACGAAAAAACTATGACAGCGGACAAATGCCAGCTCAGTATGACGGGACGAGGAATGGTATCTTGCGGACAAATATACTATTGAGATGTGTAATTACCAAGCTACTTCTTACACCATTAATTAAATTTGAAGATAGCCCCCTATCGATTCGCTTATTACCGCTATGCATTAACTCGGTAATGAGTTTTTGCATATCTAATACTGTTATATTATCCATATCGAAATCTCCCAATCTCGGCATGATATGTAAAATGATATTTTACGATAACGCTCATAAGTTTGAGTTTTGCACGATAAGTGCACATAGTTTTCAAGCCATTCATTAAGCCATAAGTTGTATAACATTATTTCGTTCTCCTAAGTGAATTATTTTCCGAATGTATTTATGAGGCAATCGTTTAAAAAAACAACAAGAACACATTCATTGGATGTTTTCGATTATGTTATCACATTATTCAAAGTTCACATAGGAGTTTGGAGTACAAAAAGGCGACCACGCAGGTCGCCAATAAATGAGAATTAATCTCTGTACATTCAAATACCATAAAAACATGCATTTGCAATATTTGTTGGCTAGAGACATTGTTAGACATTGTAATTTATCTTTAAAAGATGTCAGGATATCTATTGTAAATAAGAAATTATCAATACACTTTTGAAATCGTGTTTTTGAGTATAATAAAAGC
>CAZUET010000068.1:0-9997 GCA_964619685.1 uncultured Christensenellaceae bacterium | reverse complement strand
GCATATTACTATGCCCGATTCAAGGGTTATTAGTTTTCTTTCTCTGTATAACGGAAATAACGGAAATCAGCTGTACGCACACCATTGGAAAGGTCTTGACAAGCCATTCCTACATAGGGACCTGTAAATGCTAAAGGACGATTATACTCATCGCTAAGCTTAGAAGCATCGAAGGCAACTCCTGCCTTTTCATAGTTTTTGCCATCTAATGAATAGTAGAATTGACCATCTGCATAATTTACTACGACCTTCATCCAAACACCACCGTTAGCCGGTAACTTACAAATACGCTCTAAATTAAAACGAGAATCGTCGTATGTTATCTTGAGAAGCTCACGCTCATCAGTCTCATCGTCATAAGTTACATACAAGTAGTGAAGATTGTTCTCGCTATAACGATAGATCAAGCCTGCCCAGTGATTAATTTCTTCGGGGTGGAACTCAACCATTGTTTCTGCCTCAAAAGCAAATGCCTCTTGACGGCGAACCAAAACAGATTGATCTTGTAATGCGAGTAAGCTCTTACCGCCACGAATTCTAAGCCATCCGTCTCTTGCAGATAAATCAAATACATCCGAAGATATAGGTTGACGAAGTGTCATAAAATCAATATCTAATTTACCTTCACGGCTAAAGCTATAGCACTTATCGGCAAGTGTGTTCGGTTGAGGTGCATATGCAAGGAATGTATCCGAAGGATTCATTGTACCGTTACATAAATAAGGCCAGCCATCCTCGTGCCATTCCACATTTTGTAATGCGGTTTCTCTACCTAACATACAGCGTCCGTCAGGTAACGGTCTACCACATAGGTGTGCCATCATCCATTCACCGTCTTTGCCTTCACAAAGACTTGCGTGACCTGCTTTTTGAAGATAACAATCGCTCTCCCAAGCAGTGATTATATGCTTATTAGGATGAAGCTCGAAGGGACCAAACGGTGAACGGCTTCTTGCTAAGGTTGCGGAATGGGTATAACCTGTACCGCCCTCTGCAGTCAATAAATAATAGTAGCCGTTACGCTTGAACATATGAGGACCCTCTGTTATCTTACGCTCTGTACCTGTAAAGATACGCTGAGGCTTTCCTACAAGCTTCTTTTGTTCAGCATCGTATTCTTGCATAAGAATTCCGGTAAAACGCTGACCGTCGTCATCCTTACGATAATCCCAACGCATATTTAACAAATACTTCTTACCGTTATCATCGTGGAATAGAGACGGATCGAAGCCACTTCCGTTCAAATAAACGGGTTCACTCCATTCACCGTCAATTCTATCGGCGGTGGTAAGATAGTTTTCGGTATCCTTTAAGTGAGCATCTATCCACTGTCTTTGATTGGTGAATATGAGCCAGAATTTACCGTCTGCATATGAAAGTGCAGGTGCCCAAATACCGGTTGACGCTGCATCACCACGCATATCCAATAGCTTCAAGTTCTTTAGAGGATATGAAACAGTACGCCAATTAGCAAGATCCTCGGATGCGGAAATTTTTACACCGGGATAATATTCAAATGTTGATGTAGCAATATAGTAAGTGCCGTCTACATAGATCATGCACGGATCAGGATGAAATCCTCTTAATACTGGGTTTTTAACTTGATATTTCATATAACCTCCAAACTTTATTCCTTAATTCCCGATGAGAGCGAAATGCCCTGTAGTAGGAATTTTTGAGAGAATAAATAAATAATCAATACGGGAACTGCAGAAACAGATGCAGCAGCCATAATACTTGCCTTTTCTCTGTCGTACTCGCCCTTTAATTTTTCCAATCCAGCGGTAAGCGTCAAGTTATCGTCGGACATAACCAAGGACGGCCAAAGTAGATCATTCCAGCTTCCTAAGAAAGTGAACATCGCAACTGTAACTAATACAGGAACGATTTGCGGTAAAATGATCTGGAAATAAGTTCTAAATTTGCTTGCACCGTCTATTGCGGCAGCATTATCCAAGTCCTTGGGTACAGAATACATAAACTGTCTTATTAAGAAGATATTACCTACACCTGCAAGTCCAGGAAGAACCAATGCCCATATAGTATTTTTTAGATTTAATGACGATACGATAACATACTGAGGTATTAAGTTAATAACACCCGGGATCATCATTGTTACCATCAACAATGAGAAAACTAATTTCTTACCCTTAAACTCAAGTCTTGCATAGCCATATGCAGCCAACGAATCCACTAAAACGGTAAGAAGCGTTGATAGACAGGCAACGATTAATGAGTTCATAAACCATTTAGCAACCGGTTGTCCGGATGCACCTGATAAGACCTTCTCATAGGTTTCAAATGTCAATGGCTCTTTTACATACTCCATTCCCATGAATGTAAAGGCATCGTCTGTATGAAGTGATGTTTCTATCATCGACCAAAGTGGAACAATCCAAATAACACAGATGAAAATCATCACTAATATTAATAAACACTGTCCGATAGGAAAGGGTTTTTTCTTTGCACTGTAAATATTCATATTTTTCATATTGCTCACCCTAATCCTTTGCTCTCATCATCTTAAACTGAATAGCACTGAATACAGAAATTATCAATCCTAACAATAACGCCATAGCCGATGCAACACCCGCTATATTCAGTTCTATCAACGATCGGATATTCTGCATTAATGTGGTATTAAATTGGTCACCGCCATACATTGCAGTTTGTCCGAATACATTAAAACCGCCTATTGTACCCATAACGGTCGAATAAAGTAATTGGAATTTCATTTCGGGCAAGGTTATCTTCCAGAACTTTGTCCAAGCATTAGCACCGTCTAAGTTGGCAGCCTCATAAAGGCTTGGAGAAATATTGGACATTGCCGACATGAAGATTATCATATTACCGCCGACACCCGACCATAATGTAAAGATGAAGATTACTATCCAAGCACGAGGAACTGCATCGGTTACTATACCTGCCTCATAAAGCTTATTAACACCCCAGTTGACATTGATGGTATTAAAGAACTCGTTTACCGGTCCCAAATCCTGATTGAACAACCATAAGAATATCAATGCAACGGTTGCAACAGATAAAAGGGAGGGAGCATATAATACAGCTTGGAATATCGAACGCAGTTTACTGTTCTTGATAGCATTCAATAGAACTGCAAAGAACATCGGTACGATGATTATTAAAGGAGTTGCAACTACGGTATAGATAGCGGTTGCACGCAATCCTTCAAAGAACAGTCTATTGTAATATGTATCGCCTGCTTCTCCGACAAATGTAAATATTTTATTAAAGTTATCAAATCCAACGAATACAGGTGTACCTACCATATCCCATTGGAAAAAGCTCATTACAATGCCGAATACAAACGGTACAAGGAAGAAGATAGCAAAAAATATCAAATGCGGTCCGATAAAAACTGCGGACTGCAATTGATTGACCACTGTACGCTTACGCTTTTGTGCAATATGCAATTTTGCTCCCGAGAACATGTCTATTGATGCTTGAGGGAAGCTATTTGCACATAAAATTTTTTCGTTTTTCTTCATTTTTGGTTACCTTTTAATTGATACGGGCATTCTAAAAGCCAAAATAATGCTTTTAGAATGCTCTGTCAAATTATAAATTGATTGTTATTTTAATTCCTTAGCTAAGGTCTCGCCCTCAGAAGCTGCTGCTGCTAATGCTGCGGTAATATCTGTAACTCTGCCTTCACAAAGGTCTGCTACATATTTACCGATTCTGCTTGTGATAGCTTTATAGGTTTTTACCTTAACAGGAGATACTATGCTGTCAAGCTTGGTGGATAGATAGCCCCATTCAAGACTCATATAAGCCTCGTCGGATGCAACATCGGATCTTGCAGCAACCTTACCGCCTTCGCACCATTTAGCACTGTGGTCAATCATGTATTTAATGAATGTACCCATAGCTTCTTGCTTAGCTTCGTCAACCTTTCCGCCGTTAGCAGTATTGAACATTGCAAATACGTGGCTATCACTGGAAACTGTTCTGTTAGCAGTCTCATTTACCTTGGGAAGTAATGCAACACCTGCATCCAATCTACCGTCAACCTTTCTACAAGCAGAAGGAGCGGACCAAATACCGTCAATAGTGAATAATGCACGACCTTGGCAGAAAATATCCAAGTGGTCCTTACCAGACTCAGAGCTGATAGAAATACCGTCACTTGTCTTAGTCAAGGGCATATCCATAATAGCTTGAGCAGCGGTCTCTGCCTCTTCACAATCAAATAATGCGACATAAGGCTCGGCTTCGCTTACCGGGTCGATTCCTAATTGAGAAATAAAGCTTAAGAACATAGACTCTGTATATGAGAAGTTAAAGGAGATACCATAAGTAACCTGTCTGGGGTTAGAATTGTCATATGCAGCCTTAGCCATCTCAATCATTTTTGCAACTGTAAAGTCGTCACTGAGAATGTCTTCCTCTGTATAACCATCGGGAATCAGCTCTCTATTATAGAATAAAATGGTAGGTAATACATCGTAAACCATTGCATACATTTTACCATCAAACTCGCAAGATTGCCAGCTGTCACCTACATAATCGGAAGACTTTAAGCCATTAGCAGCCAATATATCGGTCATTTCCCATAATAGTCCGTTGCTTACATATTGAGGAATACGAGATTTGTGTACTAAGCATAAATCTGCAGTAGACTTATCGGTAAAGCTGTTGGTTATTTTATCATAGTGTCCTGCTTCAGCTTGTGCGCTTGCACTTACATTGATCTTACCTTTGTATTCATTGTTAAAATCCTTGATCAAGTCCTGCATATATTTTGAGTCAGGACCGGTGATAGGATGCCAGAATGAGATATTAATAGTTTCGCCTGTAGGACCACCACTCGATGAGGGTTGGCAACCTACTGAAACCAAGCACATGCTTGCAATTAATGCAATAGTTAAAATTACTAATACAATGCGATTCTTCATAGTTCTTCTCCTTATTATCTTTCATTGATTTCTCGGATCTTGCTAAGATCCAATTTGGGGTTATGTTCCATGTCTAATAACCCGTTGACCTCTTGATAAACATCGGTTAATTGCGTATAACAATAACCGCATACATTTTTCATCGATTTAATTGTACTTGTTAAATCGTCATATTTAAGAATAAGCTCATTTTCATCGGCAACCTTGCCGTTATAGCCCCAGCCGTCACCATTAGCCATAGCAATACCGCCATATTCGCTAACAATAACAGGTTGACCGTGGTATTCATTACCTTGTGCAAATGCAAATTTATATTGACCGTGTGCGATTTTATTAGACAAAATGCCCTCTAATCCGTCATCATATCTTGTAAGCATATGCGCACCGTCTCCGTCATAATCGTGGAGCGTTATGATATCAGAGCAGGTGTGCTCCCAGCCGTCATTAGTAATTACAGGACGAGTTTCGTCATATGCCTTAGTTAGCCAATATATTCCCTTAGTAAAGCTTTGCTGTGTTTTAGATGTAAACACATCGGGAATGCCCCAGCTTTCATTAAACGGTACCCAAGTAATAATACAAGGATGGTTATATTGCTGAATAACACATTGTGCCCATTCGTCAGTCAATTTTTGTACAGCGACATCGGAAAATTCATAGGTAGCAGGGAACTCTCCCCATACTATCATACCCTCTCTATCACAGCACGCAAGAAAGCGTTCATCCTCTATCTTTTGGTGTATACGCATACCGTTAAAGCCGGCTTCCTTTGTCATTGCAATATCATGCATAGCAGAAGCTACATCAGGCATTGTATATCCCGAAGAATGCCAATAATTTTGAGCTAAAATCAATTTTTGATATAAAGGCGAGTTATTCAATCTAATACCGTTGCTATCTGCCTCGATCTTACGCATTCCAAAATATGAACTTACTCTATCGACCTCTTCACCATTTTTATAAACAATGAGCTCTAAGTCATAAAGAAACGGATCGCAAGGATGCCATAGCTTGACCTTAAAATCAAAAGCATCGCTACGCATATCTATAGTCAGATCCTTACTTACTCTATTAGCAGATACTCTTGCCTTATTGATAAAAATATCTTTATGAGTAATTATTGCTTCTATTTCAACGCCGTTGGTATCGCCTACAAGGTCAAAGCATAGATTTACATTTTCCTTATCGACATTAGGTGTGATCTTGACACGCTCCAATCTATCCTTTGATACGATTTCGCTCCATACCGGTTTCCAGATGCCTGTTGTTTGAATATACCAGCAACCAAAGCTGTCCTTTAGCCAGCGTTGTTTACCACGGGGTTGACGGGTATCATAGGTATCCTTACAACAAACTGTAATAACATTATTATTATTGGTCAAAGCATCGGTTATATCAAATGAGAAACGACACGTCCCACCAATATGTCTGCCAATATATGTACCATTGACCCATACATCTGTTTGATAATCCGCACCCTCAAAATTAACAATATAGCGTTGACCGTCTGCTAATGTCGGAATGTCTAATGCTCTTTGATACCAAACAATATTGTGTTCCGATTCGTCTTCTATACCGCTTGCAGGTGTTTCATATGAGAACGGTACAAGAATTTTCCTTGAATTTTCAGGAAAACTCTTGTAGAACTCTTTATTAATTCCTTCGTTTTTATCGTCAAACACAAAGTTCCATTCCCCACATAGATCGCTCCATTGAGAACGAACGAATTGCGGACGATAATAATCCTTATTAAAAATATACATATCCTAAACTATTTTTCAAGAGTGAATGTTGCACGAGTATTTGCACCCATGTTTTGCATGTCAAAGGAAATTTGTACTCTGCCGTTTGCATTCCAACCGTCGGGAGCGTATTGAGATAGGTCAATATTCCAAATTTCGCCTGTCATAGATACTACATCATCAGGAACCTCTTGGGTACCCCAAGGATAGAATGGTAAGCCCTCGGTACGAGTATCCTGAGCATTAGGATCACGAGAATCTCTATAGAAATCGTCTAAATAGAAGTAAACGCTATACGTGTAGCTTTGTGTTTCTTCGTCATAGAAATCGACTCTCATACCCAATGTACTATTATTATTAATCATCTTAAGATCGCCTTCGGTCTTAACAATAACATTGAATTGTGACGGAATCTGATCGTAAGTGATACAACCGTTGGCGTGTGCCTGTCCTTCAAACTTTCCGCTACGACCACGGCTGTCGCCCATACCTAAGTACATGGTGTTACAGGTTCTATCAAAGTGCTGATAGCTTCCTACATAACCTGCAAGATTGTCTTCATAAAGCTCTCTGCAACCCTCTAAGCCACGATATCTGTCTTCATAATAGTATTGAGTCTTGATATCGTTACCGAATGGATCACGGTTATTATAAGAATCAAAGTCCTTAGCGGAGGAATCTTTATTGATTGTGATATATACAACGCCTTCTGCAGGAACTGTACCTGTCCAAACAGTACCGGATGTATTTACACTCTTGATACCCTCAGCAACTAATTCATCGCTTGCAGAACCGTCAAAGCTACTTGCATGAGTTCCGTCGATACGGTAAACTCTACGTTGACCGTTACCGAAAGCGGGATTTGAAAGATTGATCTTAACGCTCTTATCACCAACTGTAGTTACATTGCCGTTGCTATCCTTTGCGGAATTATCATTCCAGATAAGGATACCGATCTTATCGTCTGTAGAAGAAACTAATGTAGTGATACCGCTGTCATCAGAATCTGCGTATGTGTCATAACGCCATACAGGCATATCCATATATGCTTTAAGCGCATTATATGAAGCCTTAATTCTTCCATCCTGGTGGATCAAACCGTAAGGATCGTAGCCTCCGGTAGACTCCATAAATTGAGCCCAATAGATCCATTGAATAGTTGTTCTACTAACTGCTTCCATTAAACCGTTAAGTGTATCGGAAGCACCGCCGTAGTAGTTAAACGGACTTAAAATACCATCATTGGAGCCGTTTTGATCGTTAAGATACGAGAACTCATTGATATGAACAGCTGTCTTCAACCAATAGCTATCATAGGAAAGACCTTGTACTACCTTTTCAATTTCGTTAGGTCCCTCAGTCTTTCTAACCTCGTCGGGTCTAAACCAAGTATTACCATCAAGATATGTGTGGAATGAATAGAAATCCAAAGGCAAATTACTGTTTTTAACAGCAGGAAGGAATCCTACCCAATCTTCAACACCGATCTCACCTAATGCGAATGCAGGGCCACCTACGGTAGCATCGGGATCCGCACGAAGGATACCCTTAACACCGTTGATATACATATCATTATATACGCCCTTTCCGGGAGCACATTGATTACCTAAGCAGAAGTCCTCCCAATCAAGGAATCCGTCAAAAGATTCGTCGAAAACGCCCCAACACTTCAAGATTTCTAAGTCAGGCTCGTTGTAGATCTCATGGTAACCAATCTTTATACCGGCATCCAAATAATGCTTAGCATATTGATAATAAACCTCTTCCCATACATCTTGCCAGTTGGTAACGGTTTGATCTAAGTCATTCCATTTACCGTCAGATTGTAAAGGATAAGGAATATACGACCAAGACATATAGGGACGAACGTCATAATCGGTCATATACTGAACAATACTATCCAATTGTGAAAAATCATAGGTTAATGATGACGGATCTATAACATAGCCGTCCTTAGCGTTACCTGTGCTTGTGTAATTATCGCCGACAATATATTGTCCTGCCGTACCGCCACTCTTACCTACGGATAGGTCTATACGCAACGCTTCCGAGTTCAAGTCGGTGATACGGTTAAAGTCACGTTCGTAGTTAGATAACGGCTGTATACAACCTGCATTGTACATCGCAACCTTTTTGAGAAGCGGTGCATCTAAGGGTTGGTTAAAGTCTGCTGTAACAGTAACACCGTTAGCAGAATCAAACGGTTCATCGGTAACTGTTCCTGCGGTAACACAACCGCTGACAACTACCATACTCATTACTATTACAAGAATAGCTGCGAGCAACTTAATTTTCATTTTCATAATTGATCCTCTCTGTTGTATTTGTTTGTGATGCCTTACTGTATTCCAGGTGCATCACTATATTTTGTTGGTAATCACCAAATTTTTCTCCAAAAATATTCAAGCCACCGCAGTTATCTGCGTCAGCCTTTACGCCAATTTTGAAGGATATATAATCACCGTCTCCAAGTTTTAATTGGTCAATGGTAACTTGGGACGCCTTGATCCCATCTATAAAGGTTCCCTCATGATTGACAGAAAATGTTTTCAATAATCCGTATTGTGTATAGGTATCAGACCACCAAGACGGATTCAATTTACCTCTCCTACCGCCAAAATCGCCGGGAGATGTGTAGGTACATACTTCTTGACCATTTATCCAAATAGTAATATCGGACGGCCAGTCATTACGATAATTTGAAATCTCACTGCAAAGCTCAAGTGAAAAGCTAAGTTTGTTTGCTACATTGTCGTTAGCCAATGCACCATTAGGGAATTTGTATTCTAAAATGCCACTCGAAAGCCAAATTAATTGTGCTTCAAAATGTGATGGCTCAAAGAAGCTTTTAGGATCGTCGTCAGGGCTTAGGTAATAATGCTCGCCTGCTATTCCGCAAGACGGTTGAATACCCTCTGCACTTGTATAATAACCGATAGGCATATTTACAACGACAGATTCATCGGTATCTAATTGAAATTGCTCCACAAAATCAAATTTCAAAAAGTCGATTTTACGGGAGCATACCTTTTTACGCCCCCTAATACCAGGCTGTTGTGCAGAGAAAAGAAGCCCGGCATCCAATAAAACATTCACATGCATGGACACGGTAGATATGGGAAGATCCAAAGCCTCTGCTATTTCATTTACGCTCATCGACTCCTTACTTACCAACAGTATTATTTGAACTCTAGTAGGTATAGATAACGCCTTAGCCACATCGCTAAGTTTATCGATATCACTGAGATCTAATACCAAATTTCGTTCCATAGCATCCTCCTTCATATAAAAATATGAATTTGTTTTATTATATTTTTAATCGATTTTATAATGAAT
>CAZUET010000067.1:0-10000 GCA_964619685.1 uncultured Christensenellaceae bacterium | reverse complement strand
TGTTTACAAAATGTATGAGAACACAGAGAAGGGTCAAGAAAGCCAAAAGTATGCGGTTTCCGACTTCTGCATGGAAATTGAAGACAAAGAATTTATTGTATTCGTTGGTCCATCGGGATGCGGTAAATCTACCACCCTTAGAATGATTGCCGGACTTGAAGAAATATCCGAGGGCGAGATATTGATAGATGACAAGGTAGTCAACGAGGTTGCACCTAAGGATAGAGATATTGCTATGGTATTCCAAAGCTATGCACTTTATCCGCACATGACGGTTTATGACAATATGGCATTTGGTTTGAGAATGCGTAAGGTTCCCGACATTAAAAGGGATAAGGAAGGAAATCCTATACTCGATAAAGACGGTAATGAGATACCGATTATGAGGAAGCATACCAAGGAAGAAATCGATGAAAAGGTTATGGAAGCCGCAAAGATTCTTGCTATTGAGGAGTATTTGAATAGAAAGCCCAAGGCATTATCGGGCGGACAAAGACAAAGAGTTGCACTTGGTAGAACCATTGTAAGAAAGCCAAAAGTATTCTTACTTGACGAGCCGTTATCCAATCTTGATGCTAAGTTGAGAGGCACGATGAGAAGTGAGATAATAAAGCTACACGATAAGCTCGGAGCTACATTTATTTATGTAACCCACGATCAAGTAGAAGCAATGACAATGGGTACTCGTATAGTTGTAATGAAGGACGGCTTTATTCAACAGATAGGTGCACCCCAAGAATTATATGATCACCCCATAAATGTATTTGTTGCAGGCTTTATTGGCACACCTCAGATGAATTTCTTTGAGGGACATATTGCTCCCGACGGAACTCTTACATTTGCAAACGATCAGAAGATTAAACTGTCGCAGTCAGTTTTAGCAATGTTTGATCCCGATAAGATTGGTGTAGGTCGAGATATAATCATGGGTATAAGACCGGGCGATCTTAAAGTTGTTAGCGAAGAGAGTGATACGACAATTAAGGCTAAGGTCGAGGTTATAGAAGCACTTGGTAACGAGACCATTATATATGCAAATATGGATCTAAATGCCGAAGCAGGAATCGAGAAGAGTTCTACAAGCATTACAGCATCTACAAAGCTTAAAAAGAATCCCGAGCGCCAAAGTGAGATTATTCTATCCATTGATGAAGAAGCAATTCATCTTTTCGACAAGGAAACAGAAGTAAGTATAAGATTATAAAAAATTATGAAAATAGAAAAATTGATTCCTGCCTACAAAAGCATTATTTGGGGCGGAAATAAACTTAAAAGACTTTATGGAAAACAAACCGATAAAGAGCCACTTGCCGAAACGTGGGAGTTATCCTTACATAAGGACGGTGAATCCACTCTTTTAGACGGCACACCACTATCGAAGGTTGCGACCGAAGCGGATTTTGGTATAAATTGTCAAGGATTCCCCTTTTTCCCCGTTTTGGTAAAACTGATAGATGCAAATGCAAAGTTATCGGTACAGGTTCATCCTGCCGACGAGTATGCACTTAAAAATGAAAACAGTCTTGGTAAGACTGAAATGTGGTATATAGCCGAAGCGGACGAAGGTGCAGGCATATATCTCGGTTTTAAAGGAAGTATAACAAAGGAAGAATTTGAATCTGCGATAGCTAATAATACACTTACCGACTATTTGAGATTTATCCCTGTAAAGAAAGGCGAATGCTATTTTATTCCTGCTGGCACGATACACGCTATATGCGAAGGATGCCTGATATGCGAAATTCAACAAAACAGCAATATAACCTACCGTGTATACGATTACGGCAGGGTGGATGCTAACGGTAAGGGACGCCAATTACATGTAGAGAAGGCACTTGATGTAACTAAGACAGAAAGGTATGAGCCAAAGTCGATAGGCTGTAATGTTCAAGAGGGCGAATTGCTTGGTCTAAGTCGTTTCTTTACAGCTACGCATGTAAAGGTGAATGGTGCTAAGTCATTATCAAATGATGAAAGGAGCTTTAGATGCTTTACCTGCCTTGACGGAATGGGTACTATTGGCGATGTAGAAATAAAAAAGGGTGAAAGCGTATTTGCCCCTGCTAATAGCGGAGAACTTGAATTAAACGGAGATTTTGAAGCAATTATGACTACAGTTCGTAAGTATTATATAGGAATAGACCTTGGCGGAACTTTTATTAAAGGCGGAATCGTCAATGATAGAGGAGAGATAGTATTATCCGATAAGATTCCTACCGAAGCACCAAAGGGCGATAGAGCGGTTGCTGCAAATATAGCAAAGCTTGCAAAAATGTTGCTTGACAGATGTAATCTTACCTTATCTGATGTTGAGGG
The DNA here is from genome assembly GCA_964619685.1 of uncultured Christensenellaceae bacterium. Classification (GTDB taxonomy): domain Bacteria; phylum Bacillota; class Clostridia; order Christensenellales; family CAG-1252; genus RUG14300. Next base: position 7,684 of record CAZUET010000067.1, on the reverse strand, counting down.
CGTAGGAATAGGATGTCCTGGCACCATAGACAGTAAGAGCGGTAATGTTATTTACTCGAATAACATTGGTTGGGCAGACTTTAATATAGCTAATGAGGTATCGACCTTGCTTGATGGTATAAAAGTAAAGGTTGCCAATGACGCCAATGTTGCAGCACTTGGTGAAGTTAAGTTTGGATCTGCAAAGGACTATGAAAATGTAATAATGATAACGCTTGGTACCGGAGTTGGTAGTGGCGTAATTATAGACGGAAAGCTTATGGAAGGCAATATGGGAGCAGGCGCAGAGCTTGGACATACAGTTATCCATAGTGACGGCGAGCCATGTACATGCGGAAGACAAGGCTGTCTTGAAGCTCATTGCTCTGCAACCGCACTTATTAGAAATACCAAACGAGCTATGCTTTCACATAATGACAGTAAAATGTGGGAAATAGGCTCTGTCGATTCTGTTACAGGTGAAACACCGTTTAAATATGCACCGATCGATAGTTATGCTAAGCAAGTTGTTGATAATTATATTAACGATCTTAGTTGCGGACTTACTAATTTTGCCAATATATTCCGTCCCGAAGCAATATTAGTTGGTGGCGGTGTATGTGCACAAGGCGATAATCTTATCAAACCGCTTAATGAAAAGACTAATTCTTGTTTATTTGGTGGCGATAAAGGACCGAAAGTTCCGATTTTGGTTGCACAATTAGGAAATACTGCCGGACTTCTTGGCGCTGCGGCACTATTAATGGATTAATAACTTAACTAAAAAAATAGAATAACTAATAAAAAAAACTGCCCATCGGACAATCCGAGTGGACAGTTTTTTTTTGGTTGAAAAAAAATTTTAAAGGAGCGAGAATATAATGAGAGGGTTACTTGATGTAATCCCAGATCTCTTCAAATGTGTTTGCGAAGTAATCGCAAAGTGGCTTAGTACCGCTTCTTTCGATATTGCCTCCGCCGAAGCCGATAGTGTTATATCCTGCAAGTCTAATACTGCATACACCTGCACCGCTATCTTCAATACCAACAACATGAGATCTTTCCTCAATGGGAATGCCAAGACCGACAGAGCAGGTCTCTGCATATAGCCAAGGATGTGGCTTAGGTGAAAGTTCACCGAGAGTACCTACAGAACCCTTACGGAGTGGAAATCCTGCCGAAATAGAAGCATCGTAGAATTGCTTAGGATCACCCATATCAAGTGTGTTGAATGCCGATAATATTTCAGGCCAAGCCTTTTCATAAAGACCACTTGTTACCAATCCGATCTTTATGTTATTAGCTTTAAGCTTTAATAAGAATTCCTTTAAACCTTTAGATGGAGTAAAGGCACCCTCCTTACCTCTGCCTTCCATAATTTCATTCATTTCGTAGTGGGTATGCTGGAAGTAAAAATCTCTTGCATCCTCAAGCTTTTTATCGGGGCAATACTTATTGATGCAGTATTGTAAATGCTCCGAAACGGAATGACCTGATACATGTGGTAGGTCTGCTTCTTCCAATGTAAAATCGGGATCGTCCATAAGTGAAGAAATAGATTTTTGAATTATCCATATCCAAAACTCTTCACTTCTTACGCTAGTACCGTCAAGATCCATTAATACAGCCTTTACAGGCTTTTTAAGCTCTGTTTTACGGAGTGGATAATAAGCGGTATAGCCCATTGCGGATAGAACATAGCAGAGTGTAGCGTTTTCAAAGCAAATGAATTCGACCTTGCCGTCTCCGGTAGCATAAACGGCTTTTACACCGTTTACACCCTCGGAAAATACTCCGTCACTACAATGCTTAATATTTTTTAGACCGCAGTCTTCATCGAAACTGCCTAAATTAGGAATTACGAATTTACTCATTTTGTTATAATCTTAAATGTTTCAATCTTATGAGGTAATAGGTCAATAGCGAATTTACCGTTATTGAAAGCCAAAGCCTCGGGGTTAGATTCGTCAAGGTGAACTCTTTCAACGGAAACCACAGGAAGGATTGTGCTTACTTCCAAAGGAAGTGTTTCGCCTGTTGTATTCCAAACTCTAAGTATGGTACCTTCGCCGTCTTCCGATTGTTTAAGAGCAGAGATGAGGACCTTCTTTTCTTGATTGATGCTGATAAAGCTTGCAGAGCAGGGTAATTCGCCAACATGAGGAACGCCTTGAACTGCCTTTACAGGTACCTTGAATGCATATGCTTCATTGATAACATCTGCTTCGTTCCACTTTCCTTGGTGCGGATAGATAGCATATTCGTATTCAAGGGTTCCGAAGCTATGTTGTCCGGTATACTTATCAAGTTCCTCAACTGTCATATTATTATTAGCGGTCATATAAGCACGCTGTGTACGAATGAGGGTGATTTTGATAGTTCTTTCGTCATCGTCGCAGATTTCGTATTCACGAAGACCCTTAGTCATTATAGCAAGACCGTCCTTACCGTCAGAAACGTCCAAGAAGTTTTGCATAGGTTGGAATGCAGGGAATGCCTCTGCGTTATCCTTATGGTCACGCCATTTAATTGTACGGGTAGCAATATCCCAAGCACTTTCTACATCTACAAAATCGGCACCGGATATTCCGCTGGGGAAATGCATTGTAAGTTTATGGTCACGAATCTCGTTGGTAAGCTTTGTATGTAGCTTGAGGTGTTTAGAACCCTTTTCAAGGGTAATAACGGTACTTATAGGAAGTTCCTTCATCTCACGAGTTCTATCTTGACCGTTGATAGTTGCAGCGGCAGGAAGAGTCATCTTGAGATCTATTCTAAAGCTACCACGAAGTGTATTGCTTTCGAGCATTGTGATATTAGCAACAGCACCATGAGAGGTATAGATAGCGTTTCTTCTTGGAATATTAGAAATATGAGCGGAGCCTACCTCGCCGGAATCGGTAAAGTAGTGCATGTTTTCCATAATTCTGCCTGTTGTCTTATCGAGGAGTGAGAATGTACCGTTTGAGTGGATTGTAACCTTGAGGAATTCATTCTCAAGTGTACCGCCCTCACGAGCGATAAGCTTTCTGTTATCCATAATCTCTGGATGATATGCATATTCAGGTTCACGCATTCTTACTGCGATAGTTCTATATCCGTTTTGAGGTAGAGCAACCTTAATAAGGATGTGACGACGCTTAGCATCGAATTTGATAGCCTTAGTATCGAGTTCACGCTCAACGCCTATTGAAATATCATCTTTAGATAATTCGACGCTTTCGATTATGTTACCGTTTTCATCAACGATATCGTAGTAATCGTCGAGTTGGCTTGCACCGCCAAGACCGATATCACCGAGTGTAGTCTTAAATCTTGGGGTATCTACAACGACCTCGATTACCTCTTCTCTTGCATAAGGAAGGGTATTGAAAAGTGTTAACGAGTAGTCGTTGGGCTTGAATGATGTAAGAGTATCGATCTTACCGGAAAGAGCGATAACGCTTCTATTAGTACATTCCTCTGCAACCGTCTTAGCGAGCGAGAAATTATACATCATATCCTCGTGAGCACGGTCAACAGCAGCACCGCAGATACTATCGTGAGCATGGTTTTTAAGTAAGAACTCCCAAGCTCTATTGATATTAGTAGTGGGGTATCTCTTACCGTAGATGCTTGCATAGGATGAAAGAGGCTCAGCCAAGTTGATAAGGTTATTTTCTACATCGTCATTATAAAGCTTAATCTTGATACGAGAAGAGTGGGTAGCACCGAGAAGAGCATTGAAGTTATTATACTCCATAGTAGTATAACGAAGCTCTCCGTGATGAGTAGCTCTTTGATAATCCTCGTTAGCAGAGATTTTAGCCATATATTCATCCATGCTTTCTTGAACAATCTCTACATCGGGATAGATTGCATTCATATCGTCGATAAGTTCGGGTAAATATCTATAAGGCTCGTCATTATCTTCCATATTGAGTGCAAGAATATCGTTACCAATCTTATATGGTTCAGCTTGAGCAAGAAGATTATCAAGTGAATTCTTAAGAACTTTTTGGTCATGGATATAGTCGAAATCCTCATGGAGAAGAGTGAAAGCCTTTTCGTAAGATTTCATATCAGCCATGTGAGCAGGTAATTCTTCGGGATTATACTTATAACTAAGATCCTTTAGACCCTTACCCATTACAGCAGGTCCGTGAACATAGAAGAACCAGTTAGTACGGGTAACTTCGTCAAATGTGCGTAAAGTTGTCAATACGCTACCGTCAGCGCCTTCCCAATTAAATAGAGGGGTGAGGACATGCTTATTTGTACCACGGTAGAAAATTGCATTTTCTATACCGAAACCACGGTAAAGCTGTGGTAATTGAGAGGGTTGACCATAAGAAGTAGCGGTGTAACCGGATTTCATACCGCCACCGAATTCCTTAGCCATTCTATGACCGAGTATGAGGTTTCTGATAAGAGCCTCGGGTGCAACGGTATTTGTTTCTGGTAGTGTATACCAGTTAACGATGATCATTCTACCATTTTCGATAAGCTTTTTAACACGCTCCTTGTTTTCGGGACGAATGGTGAAATAGTCCTCGAGGACTATAGTACCGCCATCGACGCAGAAACACTCATAGCTTGGTTTATTCTCAAGAATATCGATGATATTATCCATAAGATCTGCCAAACGAAGCTTACTTTGCTCGGCAGTGTGTCGCCACTCACGGTCCCAATGGGTTCCGGAAATCAAATGTACTATTCTTTTCTCCATGTATATATCTCCTTAAATATATATAACGGCATCGTAAACGCAGTTTAGAAAACCGTTTTTTTTATTTTATCACAAAGAAATTGATTTGTAAATAGCTTTTTAAAACTTTTTTCTTTTTTATGTGTTTTTTTTACGCTTTTTTTCGCATGTAATTGAAAGCAATTATCGTTTGCGACAAATATATAATGCTTAGTACGGACGAGAAAAACTTTTTTTTGAAACGATATTAGTCAAAAGGGCTTTACTTTTTAAAATCGTGGCTATATAATGTTTATAACAAAACAAAAGACACGGAGGTGTTTTATGGTTAAATTGATTAGATCTAAGGATATGAATGATGCGGAATTTGCTCTTGCTCAGTTTATTCAAGGTATCCTCAATAGAAAGAATATTAAGGTTTTTATCGACATAGATAACTACATGGATTACCTTGACGAAGCGTACGAGGTAGTATCTGTTTGGACACTCTTAGAGCAATATAAGAATGAATTTGATGGTGCCTTATGTTTTGATCTCGATTGCGAGGATGTATCCATCAATATGGCTGCAACCATCTCTGCGGTATATGATCTCATAGGTGTGCCGAGAGTGTTGATTGAAAGGGTTAATTCATTGGGCATTGCTACCGTCTACGATCTTTCAGAGGTCAAGGGTGATAGGGCTGAAAGACAGCGTATCGTATTCAATGCTGTTAAGGAAAAGTTATCACGCACGGCACTTATTCATCAAGTAGTTAAGAGTGGTAATTTCCATTTGATGCTAAGAGATTTCTCTATTTGTAACAGGTGGGCATGTATATACACCGATCAAAGTGACAGCGATAGGGCATTCCGTAAAGAAGTCTTGAGTTATTTAGATAAGAATATCCCCGTTTATGGCTGGACGGATGATGAGATTTCATTTGTTAACGATGTTTCCACCTACGGTGATTATGTTATTCCTATGGACTGGTCATCGAATCACAGTTATTTAGGTAAGTGTTCCTGTACGATAAAGCAAAATATAAAGCGTACCGAAATTGCTCCTAATAAGCATTATGTGGCACTTGTAGTTAGTGACGGTGATAATATTCAGTGGTTAGAGCGTGAATTTGCCCATAACAGTACATTCGGACAAAGACAGAGAAGTCCTATGGACTATAAAATGAGTTGGACATTTTCGCCCTCTCTTGCAAAGCTGTGTCCCACTGTTGCTAAGAAGATATTTACAACGGGTAAAAAAGATTATTTTATCAGCGGTGTTTCGGGTATAGGATACTCCAATATGCTTGCATATCCTATCGAGCATCTCGGTGAATTCACTAATCAGACGGCGGAAGCAATGGCTAATTCTGATCTTGATGTCGTATGTCTATTAGATGATATTAATAATACTAAGGATGCTGTAAGCACCGAGAATAGATTATCGTATTATGCACGCTTCGATAATATCAAGGGAGGTATATGGGAGCTTGATCCATCCTTCTACGAGGGTGGTAGAGGAAAGATATTTACCTCTATGGGTAAGCCGTTTATATCGGTTAAGCATTCCTTCTGGCATAAGAGCGAGGATGCTAAGAATGTTACTAAGGCGTGGATAGACGAATTTTCCGAAATTATAAATGCATTACCGGTATCACCCGATACAGACGATGGATACACCGTTATAAATGTGCATCCTTGGACGATCTCGGTTGATAATATAGACTATCTTGTATCTAAGCTATCTCCTCATATCGAGCTTGTGTATGCGGATGAGCTTATTGAATTATATAAAAATAATGTATTGGAAAAGAAATAGGAATGGATAAAATAGTAAACATTACAGATGTAGCGAAAAAAGCAGGTGTAGTAAAATCGACAGTTTCTAATGTACTTACAGGGAAAAAATATGTTAGTCCGGAGCTTCGTGAAAAGGTACTTGCAGCGTGCGAGGAATTAGATTATCATCCTAACTTTTATGCATCTGCGCTATCGAGTAGAAAATCGAATATAATTGCATTGTTGCTTGAAAATAGCGATGATATCGATCAAAAAATGTATAAAAACCTGATAGTTTCGTGTATAAAGCAGGCATCCTTGCATGGTTATTCGCTTTTGGTGTATTATAATTCTGATAGAGAAAAGCTTCTTGATACCCTTCGTAAGGGCTGTGCACCTATAGACGGAGCGATCATGATGAGTCCGTGTTTACACGATGAACGTGTAATGCAGTTTGACTCTCAGCATATCAATTTTGTAGTGATTGGTAGACCTGAGAATTCAGCTTCGATTAGTTATGTAGATATCGACAACTTGGCACTTGCCAAAAATACAGCCATAAAGCTTATGGAGTTGTCGGGATTAGATAATATCTATCTTGTAAACAGCGGTGAAGAGATGACTATTTCGTTAGATAGAACTAACGGTTTTATCGAAGCTTGTCAAATAAAAGGAATATCTCACGAGGGACGTATATTATCAAGGGCGGTCTTTTTCGGGGAAAATATAGAAGAAGCATTCGGTAAGGTGGAAAAGGGTAGTATATTTATTACTTGTGACGATATAGTCGCTCAACAAATATACCGTATAGCTACATTGAAGAATCTGATAATCAGCGAGGATGTTTCGGTATTCTCCCTTGGTAGATCTAAGGATGCAGGTACGTTTGAACCACCGCTAAGCTATGCAAGACAGGACTATGCGTTGCTCGGTCAAACCGCAGTAAAGGAATTGATAGATCTTATTGATGGTAAAGAAAAGAAATCGCAGATACTATTGGAAAGTGAGATAGTTTACGGAAGCTCTGTAAAAAAGATAGTTAGGTAATAGACTTTGCGTAAATATTTAGGATATATCTTATAAATATACTTTTTTACTTGTAATGAAATGTTACGAGTGTGATTGAAAAATACTAAAAAAGAAAAAGCCTTGCTAAATTTGTTTTGACAAGGCTTTTTGTATTAAATTTTTGAAACGGTTTTCTATCAATTACAAAAAAAAAAGATAAAAATATTTTTCTCTACAATATATGTTATAT
>CAZUET010000066.1:0-10099 GCA_964619685.1 uncultured Christensenellaceae bacterium | reverse complement strand
ATTTTTCCACCAATCGTCAGCCTTATTGTGGTGAGTAAAGCGTTATATGTTATCGAACGAGTCATTCTGATTCCGTCCTGTCATACTGAGCGAAAAACAGAGTTTGTAGTCGAACCAGTTAGGACAATGCGGTAGCATTGGAATCTTATTCCTTAAAAAAAAGCAGGTCGGCTACTGACCGACCCCTACAAAAACCGTGCTTGTACAGCATTAGTTTTGTGTTACACTAAGTGTTTTAAAATATGGATGGTATTTAGAAATTAAAAACAGGTCTGATTATTTAAGCATATCGTTGAACGTAACGAGAGTGACATTATTTAGTTCGTTTGCCTTATCAATACAACCTTTTGTTAAACCATTTTTGGCATAACTATAGTAATGAACTTTTTAGTAATTAAACAATCTAAGGTGTTTTTATGTGGGATTTATTATTCTTTGTAATTGGTTATTAAGTATTCGAGAGCTTCCTTGTAGCCGTCGAAACCCTTTCCTTTGATGACCTTTTCGGCATACATTGAGATATAACTTATTTTGCGGAAATCTTCTCTTTCGGCTATATCGGTCAGGTGAACCTCTACAGTCGGTAGGTTGACCGACTTTAATGCGTCGAGAATGGCAACGCTTGTATGGGTATAACCGCCAGCATTGATAATTATTCCGTTGGTATCATCAAAGTAGCATGATTGGATTTTATCGATAATATCGCCCTCGTGGTTGCTTTGATATAACTCGACCTCAACGCAGAGCTCGTCGGCACATTGTTTAATGAACGCCTTTAGTGATGCAAAATCTCTTTCGCCATATAGGTGTTTTTCTCTAATACCCACCATATTTAGGTTAGGTCCGTTAATTACCGCAATTTTCATTTAAAGCTCCTATTATTATATTTGTAGTTTCATCGAGTGACGAATTGTTTTCGATTTGAATGTCCGCTAATGCCTGATATACGGGGGTACGCTCCGACAGTAGCCGTTGATAGGCATCATCTCCGCCCTTCATAAGAATAGGGCGTCCCTTAAATGAAACCTTTGTTCTTGTAAGATAGACGACGATGGAATTTTGCTTTATCATTTGATATGCATTATTGCCCATTACCGTGCCACCACCTAACGCAATCACTTTACCGCTTAGTTTGGCAAACTCTTCGAGAAGTGCATTTTCGACCTTACGAAAATACTTTTCACCATTATACTTGAAAATATCGGGAATGTCACGCTTTTCCTTTCGGATTATTTCCTTATCAAGGTCGATAAAATCTCTATTTAATTTAGATGCTAAGGCTCTTCCTACCGTCGATTTGCCCGAGGAGGGCATACCTATAAGTATTATATTCCTTTCGTTTAGAGATAATTCTCTATAGATTGCACCGTATTTATCGCAATGGCTTTCGCCTGTGAATATCTTTGCTGCTTCGATAGCTTGATGAATAAGCATTCCAAGTCCGTTTGCATTCGGAATACCAAGCTTGTCTGCTTGTAGTAGTAGCGCTGTCTTATAAGGGTTATAGATAACATCACCGACAAATTGGCATTTTGTAAACGGAGTAAGGTCTATAGGTGAAGATAGGTTATTAGGATACATTCCTACCGGGGTGGTATTAATAATGATTTCGGCATCGTAATGAAGATAGAGATTGTTATAGTTATTTTCTTCCTTTCTGCCGATTACGGTGACAACCGCCCCCTCGTCGTGCATATAGGCTTGAACGACAGCACTTGCACCGCCTGTTCCAAGCACTATAACCTTTTTACCCTTGACCGAAACCGAATTATCTTCGATAAGGTGCTTAAATCCGTAATAATCGGTATTGTAACCGTAGAGAATGCCATTTTTTCTAACTATGGTATTGACTGCGCCGATTTTACGAGCGTGCTCAGACAATTCGAGATACTCCATGACCGTTTTTTTATAAGGAACGGTTACATTGAAGCAGTTATATGAGCCGTTTTTTAAGAGTTCCTCGATTTTATTTTCGGCAATTTCGACATTTTCGTAGCTGTAGCCGAAGTGACTATGTATCAAGGGCGAATAGCTATGCCCAAGACATTTACCGATCAAACATGCCTTTATCATATTTCCGAATAAGAACCTAAAAAGGTAAGGTTATAGTTTTTATCTAATTCGCACAAAAGGTTGATGACATTAGATTTATGGATATCCGCTTCGAGATCGAAGTAGAAAACGAATTCGAAGACCGAATTAGTGACGGGGCGTGACTCCAATTTAGTAAGGCTAATGCCCTCTGCATAGAATCTGCCCAGAACCTTAGAAAGGCTACCTGCCTCATTTGGAAGGTTAGCCATCAAACTGATTTTTGTGCTGTTAGCGAATAGGGTGGGGCGGTTTGTAATACAGATAAAGCGAGTATAGTTGTTAGAATTGTCGGCAATATCACCGTCGACGATATGCAGACCGTACAATTCGCTACATTCCTTAGATGAAATACTTGCAACATCCGTTCTACCACTTTCCGAAACTCTTTTAGCTGCAATAGCCGTATTTTCGCAAGGGATTACGCTTGCATTTGGAAACCGTTTTAGATATTCTGAGCATTGAGTAATAGCTTGCTCATGTGAATATATCTCCTTGATTTTATCAGTAGTGGTACCGTAGTTACCCAATAAGCAATGCCTAACGCTGATCTTTGTACTTGCCACGATATAAGCCTTATATTTTTTTAGAAGGTCATAAACGGCATTTACCGAACCGGCGGTACTGTTTTCAAGCGGTAAAATACCGAATTGACATTGACCGCTTTGGACTGCTTGGAATACGCTTTCAAAGGTCTTAACGTAGGTTATATCCGAGATCTCAAACATTTTGGAAGCGGCAATCGAGCTGTAGCTACCTAAAACGCCCTGACAAGCAACGGATGCGGATGAGGGCAGATATGCACGATCTCTTTTTGTTAGCTCATTAAGCATATCGAATAGCTCGCCCGATTGTGTAGATAGGGTAGCTTGATAAGACTTACTCGTTTCAAAGACGGTTTCAAACACTCTTTTTGTGTATATTTTCAATGGATCATCAACCAAAGAGGTTACACGGTTGACAATTCTTTTTTCTCTATCGGGAACCGAGGTTGGTACATTAAGTTCTTTTTTTGCATCGGCGATTCTTTTAACAAGCTCCATGCGGTTAGCATAGAGTAATGCAATTTGGTCGTCTATGACATCTAATTTATTTCTGTATTCTTCAAGCTTATTCATCTTGACTCCTTAGTATATTGTCTAACAATGCAAAGGCAACTGCCGATTCTATCGGTGCAGTGGCACGAGGCGCTATACACACATCGTGTCTACCCTTGATTGAAATTGTTGTATTCGTTTTTGATATAAGGTCGACGGTAGGCTGTTCCTTTCCAATACTTGGTGTCGGCTTGATTGCAGTGCGAATGGTTATTGGTGCACCGTTAGTCATTCCGCCTACAAGACCGCCGTTGTTGTTGCTGTACAGCTTAACACAATCGTTGTCATAGTAATAGCAGTCGTTAGCCTGCGAGCCTTTGAGCGAAGAAATATCGAATCCGATACCGAATTCCACCCCCTTGACTGCAGGAATTGCAAATATTGCCGATGAAATACTGCTTTCCAGTCCGTCAAATAGGCTGTCGCCGAGTCCAACGGGTAGTCCGTATATTACAGTTTCAATAATACCGCCCACGCTGTCAAGATCGTTTTTTGTATCCGACAGTAGATTGTCTATCTTACCACGCACTCCGTTTAAAAAGTAAAACGGGTCGTTTTTTGCCTTTATCAGTTCAGCTAATGAAGGAATTCTGTCTTTATAGCTGAAACCCTTTATACCGCCTATTTCGCTCAAATACGATACAACGGTGATACCTTTATCCGAAAGCAGCTGCTCGCAAATACCGCCAGCAATGCATATTGGAAGTGTAAGACGTCCGGAATATTTACCGCCCCCCGAAAGGCTGACCTTTTCACCATATTTTACCATAGCAGGATAGTCGGCATGCGACGGACGAGGCTTAAATTGCAATGCGGTATAGTCGTTTTTTCGGAAAGAGGTATTTTTGACCGATATTTCTACTGTTTTATCGGTAACAACTCCGTTAGCGTCGATACCTTGCTCGATATTTATCAAATCAGGCTCTGTACGAGATGTTGAATAGAGCGAATTGGTTGCTTTACGCCTATCGACATGCTTTTGAAGAGCTTCAAGGTCGATTTTTGTACCGATAGGCAGTCCATTAATAATCACGCCCACTTTTTCGCCATGCGATTCTCCATAAACATTCATTATTAAATTATTTCCATATTTAGGCATCTATTTTACCTCCTAAGCTGGCAAAATCATTTAAAAAGCCTTGATAACTCTTATTGACGGCATTTTCGTCGGTAATGGTCGCACCTTTTTCGGAGCAAGATGCTAAGATTGTCGCACTCATTACGATTCTATGATCGTTAGCACCGTCCACCACATTACCGCCTATAGGCTTACCGCCTTCGATGATTAAAGAGGAATCACGATATTCGGCTTTGATATTGAAAGCATGGAGCATATTGAGCGTGCTTTCTATTCTATCGCTTTCTTTAAGTCTAAGCCTATCTACCGAATGAAGTACCGATGTTCCCCTACACCTTGATGCAAGAACGGCTGTAATAGGCACGAGATCGGGATAGTTTTCTAAATCGTATTCGAATGCAGTTAAAATTGAACTCATTACTTCGACCGATCTGTCGCCTGCAATAATTATAGCGTTGGCTTTTTTGAGGATATTGATTATCTCCTTATCGCCTTGAAATGAGTTGATATTTAGGTGGTCTACCTTAGTTCTACCGTTTATAGCGCCTGCAACGAGCCAAAAAGCGGAATTGGACCAGTCGCCCTCTATGAAATAGATATTTGGCGAGTGAAATCCGCCACCGGGTAGGCGGTATCCGTCAGCAGTGCGTTCGACATTTACGCCGAAGTGACGCATACAATCGATGGTGATATCCACATAGTTTTTACTTTTCAATTCGCCCTCAAGGGATAAATAAGACGGGTATGACATAGTCTGCATTGCCATCAAAAGCCCCGAAACGTATTGTGAGCTTATATCTGCACGAACGGTGATTTCATTGGCTCTTGCTATTCCCGACACCGTAAGCGGAAGTGTTTCACCTTCGATGATCGCACCTGCACGATGAAGTGCCTCAATAAGTGCTTCGTTAGGTCTTTCCGCCAATCGTCCTTCTCCCGTAAGTGTGCAGTTCACGCCAAGCACAGCAACCAAAGGGAGTAAAAACCTAAGAGTACTACCGCTTTCTTTTACATTGATAAGCATATCCTTATTAAATTCGGTTATGGGCGTTACGGTGTAAGAATTGCCATGATTTTCTATATTCGCACCGATTAACTGTAATGCATTTATGGTAGATAGCATATCAATACCGGATGCTTGACCGTATAAGACAGTCGGCTTATCGGCAAGTGCAGCCATTATAAGTGCTCTATGGGCATATGATTTAGATGTAATGGAATCCACTCTTCCCACTAACTGTGACGGGCTGACCTTAAACATTTAGAAAAGCCTCCAAGTAGCATAGCTTAAATTTTTCTATGGTACAATTACCAATTCCTTTTATTACAATAAGATTGATATAGTCGGATTGAGCCTTTTTATCCTTGCCGACCTCTTGAATTAGCGCTCTATTAGAAAAAGGAACTTTAATGGGTAGTCCAAATCTATCCAGCACGTTAGAAATGTCGTGATATACCTTTTCGGAGCAATACTTATACATATAGCTTGCCTTAGCAATCTGTCGCAAGCCGTAGGCAACGGCTAAGCCGTGTGAAAATGTAAAATCGGACAGTTTTTCTAACGAATGACCCAAAGTATGCCCAAGATTGAGTAAAGCCCTTACGCCTGTATCGAATTCGTCCTTTTCTACTACATTTGCCTTATATTGGATGCTCAAAAGTATGCATTTAGCAAAGTCGACATTAGGCTTATTCAATTCATTCCAAAGCTCTCCACCCATAAGAACGCCGTATTTGATAAGTTCACCGAGTCCATTTTCAAACTCGGTTTTAGGAAGGGTGCTAATGGTATTTATATCGAAATAGACGCCTATCGGTTGATAAAACGAACCTATCAAATTCTTTCCCTCGGGAATATCGAGGGCAGTTTTACCGCCAACCGAGCTGTCTATGCCGGCGAGCAGTGATGTAGGCACCTGAATATACCGTACGCCTCTATGGTATGTGCTTGCTACAAAACCGCACATATCACCTACAACGCCACCGCCCAACGCAACTAAAAGGTCATTACGCTTAAAGCCGTTTTGTGCTAAAAATGAAACGATATCGGCATACACCGATAGACACTTACTTTTTTCTCCTGCCGGGAATACATAGCTCAATACATTTTTATGGTTATCTTCAAATCCCTTTTTTAGTCCATCGAGATAGAGCGGAGCTACATTTGAATCCGAAATGATACAGACTGTAGAAAAATCTGCCGTTTGAGAAACCAAAAGTGGGATCTTTTTTAAAAGACCGTTTTCGATAATAACATTATAACCGTTATGTGTTTTTACTTCAACAAGGCTCATAATACATCCTTAACAAAAATAAAGTACATTATATTATAAGTAATTTTACGCATATAAATCAAGTAATAGATGCAAAAAAACTGTTAATAGATACACATAAGAGTCCAAGTGTTTATTGACTTAAAGTTAAAAAGGTATTATAATAAAAACATCGGAGTATTAAAATGAGTAGATCTGTTAAGTCTGTTATCAAGGCGATCAAAAAGGGATACCCCATGCTGACGGTTGAGGAATACTGTAATTGTATTCGTATAAGCGGTGAGTTAGACAGCTGGGACGAAATTGTTAAGGTAGGTAAAATGGCAGTTACCGACCATTCTCTTGGTGTACTTAACGATGTAAAGCTTAAAGATTTTGAAGAAAAACTGCATACTCCGAGATTGAGAGATTTTCATTTAGACGGTAACCATTATGATGTAATGATAATAGGTGCCGGTGCTTTTGGATGCTCGGTAGCGAGAGAATTGTCGAGATATGATATATCCGTGCTTATGGTCGATAAGGAAAACGATGTAGGTATGGGGCAGTCATCGAGAAATGACGGAGATATTAGAGTTAATCTATATCTTGATCCTAAACAGCTTAAGTATAAATACAGCGTAAAGGGTAGGGATATGTTTGACCGTATTGCCGAGGAGCTTTCTATTGACTATAAGCATACCAATAGACTGGTCTTGTTTGAAAATAATAAGCAGAGAGCATCCCTCTTTAAACTTAAAAAGCATGCTAAGAAATCTAATAACGAGATCGAATATTTGCCGAGAAATAGAGTTTTGAGGGAATATCCCTTCGCTCCTAAGTGGAATAAGGGAGCCTTCTTATTGAAAACGGGTGGTGAAATCTGCCCCTATCAATATGTAATTGCCTTGGCTGAAAATGCGGTAGAAAACGGAGTAGAGCTATCTCTTAACACTATAGTCGAGGGAATGTATATCAAGGACGGATATATAGATAGTGTTCAAACAAACCGTGGTAATGTCTATCCTAAAATAGTCATCAATGCAGCCGGCGTATTCAGTGATAAGGTTGCAGAAATGGCAGGAGATCGTACCTTCACCATACACCCAAAGAAAGGTACCTTGGCGGTATTTGATAGGAAAACGGATAAGCCAGTCTCCACTTCTATGAATAGAGCTTCCTTTTTAGAGAAAAGGGATGAAAATGCTACTCATTCAAAGGGGAGTGGAATATTCCACACCATATATGGAAATACGCTTATCGGTCAATCGGTTGAGGAAACGCCGTATAGAGAGGACTATACCACCGACCAAAGCACTATCGACGAATTATTGTCAACCAAAAAACAGCTTGTAAATACCCTTGATTCGGAAGATGTCATCACATATTTTTCGGGAATAAGAGCGAGCAATTACGAAGAAGACTTCGTTGTCAGACGGGGTATTTTTACTAAGAATATCATAGAAATAGGAGCTACTCAATCGCCCGGATTGACCGCATCGCCTGCAATTGCCGAGGATGTTTGCGAATGGACGATAGAAATGCTTGACGGCGCTAAGGAGAATTTCTCATTCCATCCATATCGTAAGGGCGTAACCAAGGTTAAGCAAATGGAAGAGGATGAGAGAAATAAGTTTATTCGTAATAATCCCGACTATGGTGTTATAGTTTGTGGCTGTGAGGAGATAAGTAAGGGTGAGATTGTCGAAGCCGTTAACGGAATAATTCCGGCTTTGACCGTTGATGCCGTAAAAAGGCGTGTACGTGCAGGTGCAGGAAGCTGTCAAGGTGGCTCATGCTCGCCTAAGGTTGCGGAAATAATATCAAAGACCGCAGGTATTCCCTTAGAGCATGTCAATAGATCAGAGGAAAATAGCCCTATATTATTAGGTAATACAAGGGGGAAACGCTAATGGAATATGATGTAGTAATTATAGGCGGTGGCGTTTGCGGATTGTCAGCCTCCTTGGAAATAAGAAGACTTAATAAACGTGTTCTGCTCCTTGAAAAGGAAAAATATGTAGGCGGTGTTGCTGCTAAGTGCGTTCATGACGGATTCGGATTAATTAGGTATAGAGAGGACCTGACCGGACCTGAATATGTAGAAAAGCTTATTGATGCATGCGAAAGATTAGGTGTTGTGATACGGAGCGAGGCATTTGTAAGATCTGTAGATAAGACATCTCAGTTTATAGTTAAGTATGTCGATTGTACCGGTATGCATAATGTAAAAGCCAATGCCGTTATTTTAGCGAGTGGGGCAGATGAGAAGACATCCCGTCAAGCATTTTTACATGGAAGTAGACCTTCGGGAGTGTTTACGGTTGGAGAGATTCAGTATTATATCAATATACTCGGTAAGATGCCCGTCAAAAAATGTGTAATTTTGGGCGGTGGCGATAGCGGAATGGTTATAGCACGCCGACTGCATATAGAGGGTGCTGAGATAGAGGGTATATACGAAAAAAGCGGAGTGCCGACATGCTTAGAGGATAATCTTACACGCTCGGTGATTGATTTAGATATACCTCTTCATCTTAATAGTACCGTCACTAAGATAATAGGTGAAGGCAGAGTTGAGGGCGTAGAGATTGCAACAATAAAGGATGGTGTGATAGACGAGGAATCTAAGCGTATAGTGGAGTGCGATTCTTTGGTCACAGCAGTCGGATTAATACCCCATATACGACTTTTAGACAATTTTTTGCTTGCTAAGGATGTTAAAACGGGAAGTGTTGTTGTCAATCAGTCATTTATGACTACGCTTAACGGATTATTCGTTTGCGGTAATGCCTTGAATAATAATGACTATGCCGATCATGCATCCGAAATGGGTGAAATCGCCGGCAGAAATGCTGCACTTTATTCTCATCAAGACAGAAACGAGATCAAGGTCAAGGCGGGACATGGGGTAGAATATGTTGTTCCTCAAAGGATAGATATTACTAAACCGCACGGTACCGTAATCTGTTATTTTAAACCGATCGGACACGGTAGAGCCTTTACGCTTAAAGCCGTTCACTGTGGGCGTCCTCTTTCGGTCAAGCGTTATACCGATGCACCGTCGGGTACACTTAGAGTTAAGCTTGATTTTTCCACGATAGAAGACGATGTTACCTTTGAGATAACGGAGGATTAGTATGAAGACAAATTGTAAATTATGCTCTAATATGTGCGAGGTCGAAATAAGCGATGACGGAACCGTTAAGGGTACGTCTTGCTCTCGTGGAGAAAAAGCATTTAATAGAGATGATGAGGTTAAATCCGTATTGACTGCAACGGTTAGGACCGCTTTTTCGCATATACCATGCTTATCCGTTAGGTCATCTAAGCCTATATTGAATTCTCAATTCAATCAAGTTATGGAAAAGCTCGATAGTGTGATAGTAAGCGAGATTTTAAATGTTGGTGACATCGTTTTAAGTGATGTATTGGACGGTGTGGATATATTATCTACCTTAAATATGCATAGAAGAATAAGTTAAATAACGACACATTATTTATGTTAATTATATTTTTCATAATTGACTCTATAAAAGAGTCTTTATCTGTAAAACGAGATTGATTGGTTGATAAATAGG